>JAKABE010000321.1:2297-4586 GCA_021801945.1 Acidobacteriota bacterium | reverse complement strand
GTATATGGATTGCCTTCATTGGCTGGTACCTGGAGAGCGCGGCGGGCAGCCAGTTGCAGCAGGAAGCCTTGAAGGATTTGCTTGGCGGTCACAAGGTGGCAGACGCCATGTGCCGTGACTTCCCCCAGGTTGCGGCCGGCGCGACACTTCAGGATCTCGTGGATCAGCATCTTCTTCCCGCCAGAACCCACTATGTTGTCGTGATGGACACGGGCGGAGTGGCGGGCATGGCCACGCTCTCGGCTATCCGCGAGGTGCCGCACCATGCCTGGCAGACTACCTTGGCCTCCAACGTCATGGTTCCTTTCCAAAAACTGGAAACCACCGAGCCGAACGCCGTGCTGTGGTCCGCCCTGGAGAAGATGGGGCGAGACGGCGTAAACCAGCTTCCCGTCGTGGACGGCCATAAGATTGTCGGAATGCTCTCGCGGGAAGATATTGTTCACTATCTTGGCGTCTTGCGATCTTTCCGTGCCTGAAGATTATTGGCTGAGATCGCGCGCCAGCCTGGATAGAAAGAGGAAAAATCATGACGACCCCAAGCAGAAGGTTTCCCTTTTGGATCTTGATTCTCATCGCCGTGGTGCTTGTCTTCGGCGGACTGCTCCGCGCCGGCATTATCCATTTACCGGGATACAGCAAAACAGAAGGCGGCAAGGTGGTCCCGGTGCGCGTCGCGCAGAATGTGCCCCCGGTGAGTCTTTCCGATTTCAAGAACGGCTTCGCTTCGGTCGTCGATCCCGACTTGCCCTCCGTGGTCAACATCTCTTCGACCAAGGTGGTGAAACTGCAAAATCAGATGCCGAACTTCTTCGGCGACCCATTCTTCCGCCAGTTCTTCGGCAATCAGTTCGGCCAGCAGCAACCGCAGACGGAACGCGAGCACAGCCTGGGCTCAGGCGTGATCGTCAATCCGGACGGCGATATTCTGACCAACAATCACGTGGTGGCGGGCGCATCCGATGTGGAGGTCTTCACACAGAATCGTAAAGAATACAAAGCCAGGATCATCGGCACCGATTCGCGCACCGACATTGCGGTCTTGAAGATCGATGCATCGGGCCTGCACGCCTTCACGCTGGGTGATTCTTCGAAGCTCAAGGTGGGCGACGTTGTGTTTGCCATCGGCGATCCCTTCGGCATCGGCGAGACGGCCACGATGGGCATTGTGAGCGCCACCGGCCGCGCTCTGCGGGGAACGGTTGAGCACTACGAAGACTTCATCCAAACCGACGCCGCCATCAACCCCGGCAATTCCGGGGGCGCGTTGATCGATCTGCACGGCAACCTTGTGGGCATCAACACGGCCATCATCTCCGGAGGTGGCGGCGGCAATGAAGGGATTGGCTTCGCCATCCCCATCAACATGGCGCACAAGATCATGGACCAGATCGTCGCGCACGGCCAAGTGATCCGCGGCTATCTGGGCGTTACGATTCAACCCGTCGATCCCACCATGGCCAAGGCCTTCGGGCTCAGCCACGGCGGTGGCGCTCTGGTCAGCGACGTCAGTCCCGGCAGTCCGGCGGCAAAAGCAGGCCTCCAACGCGGCGACATTATCCTCGAACTCAACGGCACGTCCGTAAGTGGGTCCGAGGACCTGAGCGTGCGCATCTCCGAGATGGCGCCGGGGGCAGTGGCCCACCTCCAGATCTATCGCAACGGGCAAACGCAACAGGTGAATGTGACCCTCGGCAAGTTTCCCGCGAATGCCCAAGCCGGCCTGGCGGCGGGAACGGGATCCGCCTTACAGGGATTGCAGATACAAAACCTGACCAGCAGTCTAGCCCAGCAACTTGGGCTGCCCGCTGGAACCACGGGCGTCATCGTCACCCAGGTCGATCCCTCCAGCGCTGCGGCTGTCGCCGGCATCCAGAAGGGCGACGTCATCGAAGAGATCGATCGCAAACCTGTTCACAATATGGAGCAATACCAACGGGCGCTGGCTGCGGCCGGAAATCAGCCCGTACTCCTGCTCTTGAACCGTGGTGGCACGACGCTTTACACCGTCGTGCAGCCGCAGGATTGACAGCGCATCCCGAGGCTCGCGCGGGGATGCGAAGCCGTGATTCGCGTCCCCGAAGCCTCGCATGACTGCAAACAACCGCAGCGAAGCCGAGATATACAATAATCACAACTTGGCGCATGGCTGGAATGACTCTTCCAAATCCCGGCCTCACAGCATCAGCCGATGTAGTGAGGCCGGGCGAGACAGTCAATGGTGAGGGTCGAGGGCGCGGAAAGGCGCCTGGCCAGGACGAACGCCCCGGTGATCCTGTTCACTCTACC
>JAKABE010000321.1:0-2287 GCA_021801945.1 Acidobacteriota bacterium | reverse complement strand
ACATCGGGAAGTGCCCACCGTGCACTTTCAAAAGACTGACTTGCACCACAACCAGCAAAGGAACACATCGACAACGAGCAGCAAAGGAGAAAGCCCAAGCCTATGTCGAATTCAGTTTCTATCTGTGTGATCGGGTCCGGTTATGTGGGGTTGGTGGCAGCGGTTTGCTTTGCCGAAATCGGCCATCGCGTTCTCTGCGTGGACAATGATGAGGCCAAGATCAGGACGCTCCAGGAAGGCGGCGTACCCATCTATGAGGAGCATCTGTCCGAGTTGCTGGCCAAGCACCGCGGAAGGGGCGTGCAATTCAGCACCTCGCTGACCGAAGCCGTGGAACGGAGCGAGGCGATGTTCATTGCCGTAGGCACGCCGCAGGGCGATTCCGGGGCGGCAGATGTTTCTTACGTCGAAGCCGTGGTTTCCGAGATTGCGCGCGCCATTAAGAGCTACAAGGTCATCGTGGAGAAGAGCACGGTCCCTGTCTACACCAACGACTGGATTCGCCGCGTGCTGCACCGTCACGGCGTGGCTCCGAGCCACTTTGACGTAGTTTCCAATCCGGAGTTTTTGCGCGAAGGCACGGCCATCGCCGACTTTCTGCATCCGGACCGCATCGTGGTGGGCGCGGATAGCGAACGCTCCGCAGAGCTTTTGCGCCGCATCTATGAGCCCTTGGCCGGCGGCAGTTATTATTCTCAACCGGGGGCATTGCCGGGAGCATGCAGCGCCGCTCATCCCGCGCGGCTGCTCGTGACCTCCGCGCAGAGCGCCGAACTGATCAAGCACGCCTCCAATGCTTTCCTGGCCATGAAAATCTCATTCATCAACGCGGTGGCCAACCTGGCCGAGGCGGTGGATGCCGACATTGAAGACATCGCCACCGGCATTGGTCTCGACAGCCGCATCGGGCCCAAGTTTCTGCGCGCCGGGCTGGGCTATGGAGGTTCCTGCTTCCCGAAGGATGTGGCCGCGTTCCATTGGGTCGCGCAACAGCGCGGCGTGGACTTCCATCTCCTTGAGGAGGTGCGCAAGATCAATGAAACGCAGAAGGAAATCTTCTTCAACAAGGTGCTCTCGGCGCTGTGGACGCTGCGCGGCAAGCGGTTGGCCGCCTTGGGCTTGGCCTTCAAGTGCGATACCGACGACATTCGCGAGTCTCCCGCCATCGATATCGTCCGGCGGCTGCTGAAAGCGGGCGCGGTGGTCACAGCTTACGATCCGGCGGCGATGGAGCGCGCCAAGGAGGTGCTGCCGCCTTCAGAAAATCTGCATTATGCCGGAGATCTCTATGAAGCCGCGCAAGACGCAGATGCCGTGCTGATCCTCACCGACTGGAAAGAGTTCGCCTCCATCGATCTGGTGCGGCTCAATCAGATGGTTCGTTTCCCGATCGTGATTGACGGCCGCAATCTGTATAAGCCGCGAGCCTTGCGGGCGCACGGCTTTACGTATGTGAGCGTGGGCAGGCCGGCAAATTATCATGCGCTGGAGGGCAGACCGCGCAAGGCGCTGGTCTAGAAGGCTGCTCCGGCGCTGGCCAAACCGAGGTTGCACGAGCCAGCTTCAAGTTTGCCTTCGGTTTCGTCCTATGCGTCCGAGTTCTGAGGCTCACGCTCTCCGGACATCAACCTTTTTCGAACTTTTGGAGCATAACGACTTGACCATGCATACACTTGTTGCCGGCGCCGCCGGATTCCTGGGTTCCCATCTCACAGATCGTTTGCTGAGCGAGGGGCATTCCGTGCTCGGCGTCGATGATGTCTCTACGGGGACGCTCGAAAATCTTGCGCATCTTCGGCACGAGCCACGCTTCCGCTTCGAGCAGCGCGATATTTGCCAACCCTTCGACCCTGGCCCGGTCGATTATGTCTTCAATTTTGCTTCTCCGGCCAGTCCGCCGGAGTATCAACGGCTGGCTATTGAAACGCTGCGCGTAGGCTCCATCGGAACGCAGAATACGCTGGAGTGGGCTGCCAAATATCACGCTGGTTATCTGCACGCCTCCACCTCGGAGTGCTATGGCAACCCCCTCGTCCATCCCCAGACCGAAGATTACTGGGGTCACGTCAATCCGGTCGGCCCACGCTCCATGTACGACGAATCCAAGCGCTACGCCGAAGCGCTGGTCATGGCCTACTATCGCGAACGGGGAGTCAATACTCATCTGGTGCGCATCTTCAACACCTATGGACCCAGGCTGCGGCCGGGCGACGGACGGGTGATCTCCAACTTCATGATGCAGGCTCTGCGCGGCGAACCACTGACCATCTATGGAGACGGCAGCCAG
>JAKABE010000320.1 GCA_021801945.1 Acidobacteriota bacterium | reverse complement strand
TCCGGGTTCTCTGCAAAATGCCGCTACTCTCACCATCATTCTGGCCTTCGCCGGCTATCTGATCACCTTCCTGGGCACGCGCATGATGGCCCGCCGCGCCGACCACCTGAGTCTGGTGAATAGCCGCCTCAACGAGTTTTATGGTCCGCTCTACGTGGCGACCGTCGCCGGAAACATCGCCTACCGCTCGCTGCTGGAAAAGCAGGGCAAGACCCAATGCCACCCCGTCACTGACGCGGAGATGAAGGAGTGGGTGCTGTGGATGACCACGATTTTCATGCCTCTCAACAACATTCGCGAGAAGATCATCATCGAGAACGCTCACCTCATCATTGAGGAGGAGATGCCGCGTTGCCTGCTCGACTTTGTCACTCACGTGGTGGGCTATAAAGCGGTGCTGGCCAAGTGGACTGATGGGAACTACTCCGAGAGCCGCTCCATTATCGGCTGGCCACCCGAGTTCGACGCCTATGTCGAGCGCTCCTACCAGACCCTCAAGGCCGAGCAGACCCGGTTGCTGCGCAGTTCCGTGTGGAGGCTTTATTCCCGCGTCAACGGGAGCACCCGGCAGTCAGCGGCGTAGCTGGGCGCCCTCAGCACGGCTTTGCGCTGCCGCCTGGGCAGGATGTCATGAGCCCCCGGCTTCGCTTGATCTGAAGGTCTATTCGTGACTCGTCGAGCTCACACCCTTACGCTCAGGCCCAGGTTCTTCCATAGCCGCAGCGTGGGTTCGGACTGATTGATGGTGTAAAAGTGCAATCCCGGCGCGCCGTTTTTGAGCAGCGTCTCACAGAGGCGCGTCACCACGCTCAGCCCAAAGTCCTTGAGCGCCTCCTTGTCGTCTTCGAGCTCTTCCAGCCGCAGCCGCACCCAGCGCGGCAGGTCGGCCCCGCATCCAGAGCAGAACCGCACCGTATTCGCATAGCCGGTGATGGGCATAATTCCCGGCACAACCGGAATCTTGATGCCCGCCTTCGCGCACCGCTCCATGAAGTCGAAGTATGCATCGGCGTTGTAGAAGAGCTGCGTCAGCGCGCCATCCGCGCCGGCCTCCACCTTGCGGCGGAAGTTCTCAAAATCCGCGGCTGGGCTCGGCGCCTGCGGGTGCATCTCAGGGTAAGCCGCCACTTCGATCCGAAAGGCATTCCCCTGGGTCTCGCGGATGAAGCTGACCAGATCGTTGGCGTAGTGGAACTCGCCGGGCGCGGCCGGGCTCAAAGCCGTAGCGGGCAGATCCCCGCGCAGCGCCACGATCCGCTTTATGCCGGCATCCCGGTAACGCTCGAGCAGGGCCGCGATGGCTGCGCGCGTTGAACCCACACAGGTCAGGTGGGGCGCCGCCTCTGCCCCGGCGTGCTTCACCACCGCCATCAGCGTTTCGTAGGTGCCCTCCTGGTTTGAGCCGCCGGCCCCATACGTGACAGAGAAATAGCCCGGCTTCACCGCGGCCAGCCGCCCAATCACATCCGGCAGCTTGGCCACGCCCTCCGGCGTACGCGGCGGAAATAGCTCAAACGAGAATGTGAGAGGCGACGGCATGGCAAAGGGTCAGTTCTCAGTGGCCAGTTGTCAGTGGTCAGAAGGAAGTGAGCAGGCACTCAACTGATAACTGACAACTCGTCTAGTATCTGTAGTGCTCCGCCTTGAACGGCCCATCCACCGGGACACCAATGTAGTCGGCCTGCTTCTCAGTCAGCTTGGTCAGCCTCACGCCGATCTTTTCAAGATGCAGCCGCGCCACTTCCTCGTCCAGCTTCTTGGGCAGCACGTAGACCTTCCGGTCATAACTGTCGCGGTTCTTCCATAGATCGATCTGCGCCAGCGTCTGGTTGGCAAAGCTGTTGCTCATCACAAAGCTCGGGTGTCCCGTCGCGCAACCCAGGTTCACCAGCCGCCCTTCGGCCAGGACGAAGATCGCGTGCCCATCAGGGAACGTGTACTTATCCACCTGCGGCTTGATGTTCAGCTTGGTCACGCCCGGTGCGCCGTTCAGCCGGTCCATCTGGATCTCGTTGTCGAAGTGCCCGATGTTGCAGACGATTGCCTGGTCCTTCATCTTCTGCATGTGTTCGAACGTGATGATGTCCGTGTTCCCGGTGCAGGTCACGTAGATGTCGCCGCGCCCCAGCGTCTCCTCCACGGTGGTTACCTCGAAGCCTTCCATCGCCGCCTGCAGCGCGTTGATGGGGTCGATCTCGGTCACGATCACCCGTGCGCCCATCCCCCGCAGCGAGTGGCTCGATCCCTTGCCCACGTCGCCGTAGCCGCAGATCACCGCCACCTTCCCGGCCATCATCACGTCCGTCCCGCGCTTGATGCCGTCGGCCAGCGACTCCCGGCAGCCATACAGATTGTCGAACTTCGACTTGGTCACCGAGTCGTTCACGTTGATCGCCGGAACCAGCAGCTTGCCCTGCTCCATCATCTTGTAGAGCCGGTGCACGCCCGTCGTGGTCTCCTCGCTCACGCCGCGCCACTCCTTCACCACCTTGTGCCAGTGCTGCTTATCCTCGGCGTGGACTCTCTTCAGCAGGTCCTTGATCACCTGCTCCTCGTGGTTGCCGGAAGGCGAATCGACCCACTTATCGCCCTCTTCCAGCTCGTAGCCCTTGTGGATGAGCAGCGTCGCGTCGCCGCCGTCGTCCACGATCAGTTGCGGACCCTTGCCGCCCTTGTGGCTCAACGCGCGGTAGGTGCACTCCCAGTAGTCCTCCAGCGTCTCACCCTTCCACGCAAACACCGGAACCCCCGCCGCCGCAATCGCCGCCGCCGCGTGGTCCTGCGTGGAAAAGATGTTGCAGCTCGCCCAGCGTACCTCCGCGCCCAAGCTCGTCAGAGTTTCGATCAGCACCGCCGTCTGGATGGTCATGTGCAGCGACCCGGTGATGCGCACGCCGGCCAGCGGCTTCTCGGCCGCATACTTCTTTCGGATCGCCATCAATCCTGGCATCTCCTGCTCGGCGATGTCGATCTCCTTGCGCCCCCAATCCGCCAGGCCCATATCCGCCACTTTGTACGCCAATTCCGTTGCTTGCACCGTCGTGCTCGCCATATTCCTGTTCTCCTTATGTCTTCTGAATGCTGATCCGTTCGTCTCTCAAGAAAATCACGTGCTCTGCGTCAATCCGCGAATCTCTTCAAACTGCCAACCCCGTTCGCTCCGCCATCTTCGCTCATATTCATCCATCGTGCTATCGTGATATGTTGATATGTAGCAGAAACCGCCGGGGCCGTCAACCGTTTCCATGCCGTCTCTCGCCAAAATTCTTCGCGCCGCCGCCGACACCACGCGGCTTCGCATCCTGCTTCTCCTTCAGGTCGAGGAGCTCTCCGTCGCCGAGTTGCAGGAGATTCTCGCCATGGGTCAGAGCACCATCTCGACCCATCTTTCGCAGCTCAAACAGGCTGGTCTGCTCGAGGACCGCCGCACCGGCAAGAGCAACCTCTATCGCCTCGCTGCCGCGGAGGGTTCCGGCCAACTTCACCCCGTTTCCATTCCCCTGGAGGGGGAAAGCGAAAATAGCCCGGGGCAAGCAGAGCACAGCTCTGGGAAACGGCCCAGGCAAAGGAACGCATCCCGTAGGGGAGCTGCCAACGGCGCGTCTTCCAGCCCCGTCGCAATCGCAGCGGAACCTGCTGGAGCTCTAGCCTCCCAGGATCACACCTTCCTCGCCGGCCTCCTCGCCCGCGCCGCCGCGGAGATCCCCGAGGCCTCGTCCGATGCTGCCGCCATGCGCCGCGTCCTGCGCAAGCGCCAGGACAAGATGCGCGCCTTTTTCGACTCCGTGGCCGGCCGCCTGGGCCGCGATTACGTCCCCGGCAAGTCCTGGAAGAGCCTCGCCGAGGCCCTCCTGCGCCTCATGCCGCCCATGACCATCGCGGATCTCGGCGCCGGCGAGGGCGCTTTCGCCCTGCTCCTGGCTCAACGCGCCAAAAAAGTCATCGCCGTCGACTCCTCAGCCCGCATGATCGATGTCGGCCGCGAGCAGGCCGCCCGCCACGGTGTCGATAACATTGACTTCCGCCTCGGCGACATCGAGGAGTTGCCCATCGGCTCTGACGAGGTCGATCTCGTCTTCTTCTCCCAATCCCTCCATCACGCCCTGCACCCCGCGCGCGCCCTCGCGGAAGCCTGGCGCATCCTCGTCCCCGGCGGCCGCGTCGCCATCCTCGACCTCGGCCGTCACCGCTTTGCAGAGGCTCGCGAGCTCTACGCCGACCAGTGGCTCGGCTTCTCAGAAGCCGGCCTCGAATCCATGCTGGAAAGGGCCGGCTTCGTGAATGTGCGCGCCTCGATCGTGGACAAAGAACCCGAGTCCCCGCAGTTCCAAACCCTGCTGGCCGTAGGCGACAAGCCTCAGTAGCCTCGTGAAAGCTGTTCTCAAACTGGCGTCGAGTGGAGCGCGAGCGCTGCGGCGGACACGACGGGGGCGAGTGCTCCGTTCTAGCCGCGCTCTTCGCAGCAAGGATGGGGAGTTGGATTACAAGTTCACGTGGCGGCAGCTCTAGCGCCGGTCAGGGAAAGATTCTGGGCCACTGCCTTCGTCGTGCGAAGAAAACAGCGCACCGGTTGAGGATTGCATCGTAGCGATCCGCGTGCGCCG
>JAKABE010000319.1 GCA_021801945.1 Acidobacteriota bacterium | reverse complement strand
GAAGGCGGCGTCTCCGGCGGGATCTCCGGGCCGGGCGGAGCTCTCCAGCGGATCGGAAGCGCCGGGCGCGTCGAGGTTGACGTACCGGCGGCCGCTGCCCTCCTCGAAGGTGGCGATTTTCTCTGGGATCTTGTCCTCGAATACGGAGAAATCGGAAGGCTTGAGACCGGCGATGTAGTTCCCCTTGCGGTCGGTGACAGCCACATTGAGCTGAACCAGGTCAACATTGACGCGGAGGCGCGAAGTGTCATCCTGCGCGGCGGGCTGCGGTGTGGCGGCCAGCATCGTGAGAAGGCTGGAGCCGATACCGAGAAAAAGCAGAGTAGTCTTCAGTGTCGTCATTCGGATGCACCCCCGTTCGCCTGCTCCGAACCGCCGGTCATGCTGGCGATTGGGGCAGAGAATTTACCTTGCCGGAACTCGGCTCCTGTTTCTTGCATGGCCCGCAGCAGGGCGGGCCAGTCATCGACGTAGGTGGCGAAAATGTTGGCAATCATCTGGTGGGTGAGCTCGGGAACCAGGACGTTGAGCATGACCGCCGGGTACCCCGCCTCGTCGGTGAGGCGCTCCCAGTATAGGTTGCTCGACTCCCAGGATTCGCCGAAAAGACGGCTGGCGTAGCCGCTGGAGACGGGATAGACCTCGCGGCTGAGCAGCGAATTGCCGTCGGACTCGGTAATCGTGGGGTGGGGAACGCCGAAGTCGCGGGCTATGCGCGCCGGATCGGTGTCCCCAGGGTCGGATGCAGCCAATGCATCGAGTTCTTTCGAAGCCGGCCCCCACTGCGCCGCCTGGCCGGTAAACCGCTTGCGGAACTGGACTGCGAGATAGAAGGTGTCGGCGGGAAGCACATCGGCAAGTGCGGAATTGGCCCCGGGGTGGGCGTAATCCTCATAGATCTCTTCCACGCGCTCGACGGTGAAGCGATCGCGCAGAATGAGCATGACCTTGTCGCGGACTTGGAGGTTGGTGCGGGCTGCTCCCATGAGCTCTTCGCCGGCGCGCTGGTAAAGGGCAGCGGCGTGCATTTCGTTCCTGCTCACATCCCACCAGCGCGGCATCACGGCGCCGACCATGAGTTCGGGGACCGTTTCGCGCCAGATAAGAGCCTGCACTTTTTCAGGCGCGATGAAGTCCTCTTCGGTGGAGGCGAGAGCGTAGGGCAGGTCGGCGAGCGAACCCATGAGAAAGGCGCCGCCGCCAGCAGTGGCGCCTACGCCGATCAGCTCCGGCGCGCCCCAGGCGTTCTCAACGCCCTCCACCGAAGAAACCGAAAAATCGTGGGAGCGGACAAAGAGAGGATTGTTGTGCAGCACCTGCGCGCCCGGCGGCTCGTAATAGGCGTAATTCAACCCCACCAGCGTGTCGCGCAGAAAAGGCGTAAGCAAGGCGCGTGCGGCTTCCAGTTGCCCCGGCGAGTGCGAGTTGCGAAGCAGTTGGGTGAGATCGGTCTGCACCTGCAACTCGGCGTGCCGGCGGGTGTAGATAACAGGCGACCAGGCAACGCGCTCGCCGCCGGTGAAGATGGGCCGTGGCATCTCGAACTGGTGCAGGTTTTCGGCGAGGCCAAGCAGGGAACTGCCGAGGGCGGATCCATGGGCCATGGCATCGAGCCCGTCATAGAGGCCGAAGATGGTGTCCAGCGAGACCAGCCGCTGGTCGCCCAGAACGGCGTGCATACGTGCCGCCAGTTCGGCATGGACGCGCTGGCCGGCCGGTGTATTCTGCTGCGGACCGGCCAGAAGATCGACGATCTCGTCTTCGCTGGGATTCGCGGCGCCTCCGGCCGCCGTGACGGTGCTGTTGAGCGAGCTGCGCGTAGCCTCGAAAAGCTCAATCGGGTTGGTGACGGAGGCGAAGGGACTCAGCGCCTTGTGCCAGGAGGCGTTAAGTGTCCTCGCCGGAATCTGCTGCTGGCGGGCTAGGATCTGCCAGATCCCGAGATCGGCCTCGAATGAGCCCAGAGCATTGGCGCGCAGGGCGGGGTTCGAGATGCCGTTGACGTAGTCCGCCGTCTTGATGAACTGGGCGATGGAGTCGTCGTCAAGCTCGGGAAAATCGCTGAAGATCCGGTACCAGTCCCGGTAGTCGTGAAAGCGCGCGGCAAGCAGGCTGACCGTGGCTGCCGAAACGGGTTGGCCTGCCGGCCGGTGCTCGTCGATGGCGCTGATGGCAAGGTAGGTCTGTGCCGGCCCTTCCTCGCTGACCAGGTTGGTGGATGCCATCAGGGCCATGAGGAACCGCTCCGGCGTATTCATGGTGGGCATCCGCGCCACCCACTCGCGGGTGTTTGGGCCGCGGAACTCGTGAGCGAAGGCTTCCTGCCAGACTTGCAAATTGCCTGGCATCACCGGTTCCCCATCCTGCTGCCAGCGAAGGCGCGTAAGAAGAAGCAAAAGCGGTGCATTGCGCGGAAACACGCCCGAAGACGCGACGATCCTGAACCCGGTGGATAGGTAGGATTCGTAAAGGTTCTTGAGGCGCGCGCCCTGCACCAGGCGAGCCTGCTGCTCGGGGCCGAGACGGGAGAGGGCGTCGAAATATGCGGCCATCCATCCGTGATCGCGGCTGAGCAGATGGAGCACGAATTCCCCCGGCGAAGCGGGCCGGGCGCCAACCAGTTCGGTCCAGCCTTTTTCCGCCGGCAGGCCCCCTGGGACGATCACGGCGCGGTTGGGAATGCAGATCTGGCTGCCGTAGAAATCGAATGCTTCGGCAACCGGCAGAAGCCGGCGCAGGCCGGGCGAATGCAGCAGCATCAGGCGCGTATGCGGCTCGATGCGGGACATGGCGGAGTACAGGCGATCAATCGGCTGATCGTGGAGGAGGACGTCCACAAGATCGTCGCCCGGCTTGAGGCGCCAGGTGCTGAGGTCCATCCAATCCCGCTGGCTGAAGAGCAAGGGAATGGGGGTGGCAGGGAAAGCGTACGTGAAGGGCACGCCCCTTTCGAGAGACGCCTCCAATTCGGTGATAGGGAATCCGGAATCGACCGTGAGGAAGGCGCGTTCGGCGTCATCGGTAATGAGCGTGGCGTTCTTGCGGCCGCAGCCGTGCTCGAACCGGTAACCCAGGATCTGGATGAGTTCTTGCGCGTCGGCGCAGTTGGCGATGTAAAGCCGGTTGTTGTTGCCGGAGATGGCGCGGAGCTCCCGGGCCTGCTGCAGATAGCGATCCACAAGCACCAGGAATTCGGTCTGCCTCCCATTATCGTAACCATGCAGGAAGACGTTCCGCGCCAGCATCGGCAGGACCTCGCTGGGAGTGACTTCCTGGCTGATGCCTGCCATGCGCAGGAAGGAGCGCAGCGGCCCCGGAATGATCACAGTTGCGGTCGGACTGGCGGGAAGGCTGGAGGCTTCAGCCTTTGCGAAAACAGGCGTCTGGGCTTGGGACGCGCTCGCGGAAAGGCCGAGGAAACCCACCCCCAGCATAGCGAGAAGGCGAAGAGGGATCTTCATTGCGATTGCCCCTTCGGATCTGCGGTTGTTGGACGCCGACCATCAAATCGTCCGCCCGAGATATGCCAAGCCGTCCGGGACGTTCCCGGCGAGCCGCACAAGGCGGGATGGCTTGCGTGTTGCCGCGGAACCCTTGATTGCGATGGAAATTCACTTGCCAATGAATAACTGTGATCGAACCCGGCCTCGAGGGAGATCTCCTCGGAAGCCCAGAGGGGCCTCTGCGTCGCGAGCCTTTTCCAGTGACAACCACCCGCTTGCTCTGGGAAATCCGGGGAAATCGCTGGCGCGATGAGCCAATATTGCCACTCCTTGACGCATCGGGCAAGTTCTTTCTGTTTTTTTTCGTTTCGTCGCCCCCACTCTGAGAGACTTCGTGGGGAAAGGATGCCGCCGGCCGAGGAAGGGATGTACCGGCGCCCTATGGGTTGAGAGAACCGAAGCCAAGATATTGGTTTAACAAACAGGAAGGAACAGGATAGGAAGGGCAGGGCAATCCCTCGAATGGAAGGAACGGGAGAACCTGACAGCCGGGAAAAGGAAACAGCCCAAGCGAAGGTAACAGCCTGGGCCACCCATCTTCTGCATTTAAGTCGCGTCTATACTGGAAGAGACATGGATCCCTTTCTTCACCTTGGACACCTGAACATTCCCACCTTTGGCCTCATGCTGTGGCTGGCTGCTGTGGCGGCGGCTCTGCTGATGGATCGCAGCTTCCGGCGTGAAGGAATCCACGCGGATGCGGTCGGAATTGTGGCTGTGGCGCTGGTGGCGGGGCTGGTGGGCGCCAAGCTGTGGCATGTGCTGGACACCCCCATCGAATTCCGTGAAGAGGGATGGCAAGTTCTGTGGGATACGGCGGGGTTCGCCTGGTACGGGGGCGTGGTGTTCGGAATTTCGGCCCTGCTGCTGCAGGGTTGGAGGGCAAAGATCGGGCCGCTGCGCACTCTGGATCTGGCTGCTCCCTCCGCGGCCGTGGGATATGGCATCGGGCGCATCGGATGCTTTCTTTCCGGCGACGGCTGCTACGGTTTACCCACCCACCTGAAATGGCCCTTGGGTATGAGTTTTCCAAATGGAATCGTGCCCACCCCGCCGGGCGTGCGCGTCCTGCCAACGCCGCTGTTCGAGCTGGGCACAGGCCTGCTGATCGGCTGGT
>JAKABE010000318.1 GCA_021801945.1 Acidobacteriota bacterium | reverse complement strand
CGCACGCCAACGCTATCATCTGGCAACTTACTCTTGGGCGCCCGATTCCACACATCTGCTCTTCGACTCCAATGGTCAGCTCTGGTACTATGACCTGCACAATGGCGTCGGCATCCAGATCGGCTTCTCCGGAGGCGCCGCCGGCGACGATCCCAAGTTTTCACCGAACGGTCACTTCATCTCGTTTATCCGCGATCACAGCCTCATGGAGATCTGGCTGGGCAGTCCCGGAACGACTCCGGTCACATTGGCCCCCGCACCCATCCCATCCAGCCACTACGGCCCCGAAGTCCTTAATGGCGAGGTCGATTGGGTCTACCGCGAGGAATTGGATGTGCGCAGCAACTACTTTTGGTCTCCCGACTCGCGGCATCTTGCCTATTTACAGATGAACGAAACCAGTGTGCCCCGTTCTCCTCTTATCGACTGGATTCCTGTGCATCCCACAATCTTTTACCAGCCCTATCCCCAACCCGGCGATCCCAACCCTGATGTCCGCGTAGGCGTGGTGAGCGCCAGGGGTGGAAAGACCGGTTGGGTCAAGCTGCCCATTCGACGAGGCCAGGACTATATTCCACGCTTCGGCTGGGTTGACAGCAGAATCTTGTGGATCGAGACCCTCAGCCGCGATCACCAGCACCGCGATCTCTATTTCGTCTCCCCTACCGGAGACGTGCGCCAGATGCTGGAGATCAAAGACAACAAGTTCCTGGACGAGAACTACGACCTCTCCATTAGCTCCGGCTACATCGTTCTGACGAGTTGGTCGAGCGGACACAATCAGATCTATCTTTATCGTTACGACACGAAGAATCCCCTGAAGACCGCTGCCAAACTGGTGCGGCAACTCACCAGCGGCAACTTCGACGTACGCGATGTGTACAGGGTTGATCCTAAAAACAAGCTGATCGACTTCGCGTCAGATCAAGGTAATCCGCTTGAACAGCAACTATGGCAAGTGAACTTCGATGGCGTGCGCAGGCGGTTGAGCACGGGAGCCGGCTTTCACGGGGGCAATTTCGCTCCCTTAGGCAGCGCATTCATTGACCAGTATTCGGATCGTCTCCATCCACCCGCCTTGAGCCTGTGCCGGACCGCGGGCAAGTGCGAAGTATTTTGGCAGACTCACGCTCTCCAGTCCTACCATCTGCGCGCACCCCGGCAGATTGAAGTTAAGACCTCCAACGGAACCACGCTCTACGCCACGCTTCTGCTGCCCGAGGGCGCAACCTCTCCGGCCAGCGTGCCCCTCATTGTGAACCCCTATGGCGGTCCCGGCGAACAGACTGTGGCCCACCGCTGGAGTTACGGCCTGCTCTTCGATGAAATCCTCGCCCAGCATGGTTTTGCAGTGCTTCATGCCGACAATCGCGGCATGGGCGGCCGCGGACGCGCCTTTGCCCAGGCCGCCTATCACAGCTTCGGCCCCGTCCAGTTCCAGGACCAGATGACGGTGCTTAACTACGCGTTGGCCCATTACCCGCAGCTCGATCCTAAGCGCCTTGGCTGGTGGGGATGGAGTTGGGGAGGCACGTTCACCCTCTACGCCATGACCCACTCTAGCCAATTCCGCGCCGGGGTGGCAGTGGCCCCGGTCACCAACTGGCTCGATTACGACTCCATCTATACCGAACGCTACCTGGGCCTCCCGTCGGACGATCCTGACGGTTATAAGAACAGTTCCGTGGTCAACTCCGCGGCCAAGCTGAAAGGCCATCTGCTGCTGGTCGTCGGAACGGGCGACGATAATGTGCACATAGAAAACTCCGTGCAATTTATCCAGCAGTTGGTCAACGCCGGCCTTCCCTACGATCTCCAGATCTTCCCTGGGAAAACCCACTCCATCCTCGGATCCACCGCGCGCACCGAGCTCTACAGCCGCATCCTCGCCCACTTCGAGCGCTACCTGATGCCACCGACTAAATGACAGTTAATTGGAATTTCAAAGCGCGGCCAGCGCTTCGACCTCGGATGCAAATAGCTGCGCGTACTTGGTGATTCCCACCATCGTAAAGACCTTGGAAAAGTGCGGCGAGAGCCCAAAGGCCGCAACCTTCTGGCCGGCGTTCGAGGCCTCGATCATCAGTTGGATCACCAGCGCGATGCCGCTGGAGTTGATGTAGTCTACTTTCGTGAAGTCCAGAAGAATGGATTGAGCGTCTTTCTTCGGCAACATATGATAAGCGCCCAGAACCGCGTACTTGGAGGTGCTGGCGATGTCTCCCTCAAAGCGTAAAACAGGAACCGCATGGCCGGCCCGTGAAGTAAGCTGGTCAACACGCGACTTGGTTTCAATTTGCACTTCTCAATTGCCTCCGGATTCTCCCGCAGCGTGACGATCGCCGTCACTCCGAACCTTTTTCCAGCTTGATCACCAGCCGGACATAGCTGTTCTTGCCGTTCGTGCCGGCCACCCATTCAGCCTCGTCCACCAGCGCCTGGATCAGAAACATACCCAGCCCGCGCGGATCTTCCTCGCCGTGCATCTTGCGGTCGATATCCGGCTTGGCCGGCTGCTTGTTGATGCCCTTGCCGTCGTCGATCACCTTCACTTCCAGGGTGTCCACTCCCGCGCGCAGCACCATGCCCACTGTAAGCTTTTCATCCAGCCGGTTGCCGTGCTCGAATGCGTTAATGCAGGCCTCGGCCACCGCCGTCTTCAGGTCCTCAATCCGATCCTCGCGGAAACCCATCAGCTTGGCCACGGCCGAAGCGGTGCTCATGGCCACCTTCTCGTAACCCAGCTGGGTGGGAAGGCGCACTTCTACCGTGGTGGATTTCGGCTCGCTCATTCCGGCGTCTCCGAAGCACCCGTTCCGCGGCATAGTGCCAAGGCGGTCATATCGTCTCCCTGTGGACTGCCCCCTGAAAACTCCTCGACGGCCGTCCACAATGCATCGAGAATACCATCGGCTTGCGTTGCCCGGCACCGCGTAAATGCGTCGAGAAGACGCTCGGCCCCAAACTCTTCATCCCCCTTGAAGACCTCGGTCAGACCATCGGTATAAAGCAGCAGCCGCGCACCGGGCATGAGGCAGCTCCGCTCGCTTTCGTAGCGCACTCCTGGCAACAAACCCAGCGGCGTGCCCGCGGCCCTGAACTCCCGTAACGCCACTCCCGGCTCCAGCAGAAAGCCCGGATTGTGCCCGGCGTTCACCACCTCAACCTCGCTCGCCTGGGGATCGAGTTGTAGAAAGATAGCCGTTACGTAGCGCCGCCGTGCCTCTTCCCCCTCCGCCCATTGGTGCTGGTTCATACGCGTTGCCAGCTCGCCAAGCGCCAGCCCGGTAGCCGCCATACCACGGAAGGCTGCGCGGAAACTGGTGGACATGATCGCCGAAGCCAGGCCCTTGCCTGCCACGTCGGCCACTGCCATCAGCAGCCTGCCACCCGGCTGCTCCACAATGTCGATGTAATCTCCGCCCACTTCGTAGCAGGTGGCCGAGCGAAAGGCCACCGAGTAGCCGCAAATCGCCGGCGGATGCTGGGGCAGCAACGAGCGCTGTATATCGCGCGCCGCTTCCAGGTCCTGCTGCAGGCGCGCGAACTCGACGTTACGCCGATGATTCCGGGCATTTTCCAGGGCCACCGCCGCTTGCAGAGCTAAACCCTCCAGAAAATCGGCCTCGTAGAGCGTCAGCGCCCGTCCCTCGGGCGTAGCCACCACCAGCTCAGCCATGCGCCTTCCGTCGCGGTCGTTCAAGGGGAAGCTGGGCTGCGCGACGCCGTCTGCTCCGTTCTCCGCTGCCTCGCCATAGGCCAACCCCGCCCCAGGAAACGCCGCCCCGGCCATCTCCAACTCCCGCACCACGATGCGCAATACCTGCTCCAGCACGTCATTCTCATGGATGGTGGAGTGTACCTGGCGCGAAGCCTCCAGCAGCGCCTGCAATCGCGCAACCTGCTGCTGCAGATCAATGGTCTCACCGCCCGGCACTGGCTCTACGTCTGTTGCCATCGCAACTCCTCATCCAGCCTCATCGCCTCACTTACGTCACGGCTCCGGCAGGATTGCTTCCTTTCCATCGACCGTAGCCTCCGCTTCGTCATCGATGTCGGGAGGAGGGTCTATCTCTCGTATCAACATATGCATCATCTTCGGATCAAACCCAGCTTCTTCGAAAAGGAACAGTCGGTGCCACATAGCCTCAGCAGATCTAGGGGATAGTTTTCTGGCGGCGATAGCCCTCCCCCAGCGTTCTATCCCTCGCTGCTCGGTATGCCTCCATTCCCAACTCGTACAACCATGGTAGCCCTCACGAAAGACGCTCGCCACTAGAAGCGAACAATTGGATACCCAGGCCCTTCCCCGAGCATATGCCTGATTTCATGGATCATCACCGGATGGAACCGACGAAGGCGGCCACTCGACCCTCGCAGCCCCACCCCCGTAACGTGGCGAAACCTTGTATCTATCGTTCTGACGCTTGCTAGCAACTCCTCGCGAATCTCAGGTTGGGGCCGTTTGTATTCTGCCAGAGCCGAAGCCTTCGAAATTGTTGGGGCTTTCTTTTCGAACTCCGTAAGCGTCCGAAGCTTTCACCTGGCGCGGATTCGGGTCGTGTGAGAAACTTTGGCGGGAGCAACGAAGTGTCCACTTGTTTTCAAGTGGACACTTCAAG
>JAKABE010000317.1 GCA_021801945.1 Acidobacteriota bacterium | reverse complement strand
GAGAAGGGAATGCGGCTGAAATCCTCGAATTTGACCGTGAGCGGGGATGGAATTGCCGGCGGCTCCAGTTCACTGGGCAACGGGTGCGGCGGGCCGGCGAGCTGCGCAATCAGCCGCGACGGGCGCGTGTCCACGCCTTCGCTCTGGCGCGCGTAGCTGAAGTGAACCTCGGGCGCGCAGGCGAGTAGGCGGTGGGTCGTGGCTGCGGCAAGATCCCAATCGAGCTGCGCCGTCGCGTGCGGCATTCCCGCTTCACGTTGCACGGCTAGCGGAAGCAACGGATGCGCGGCGCCACCAGCCGGCCAAGCATCGTCATCGGCACCCAGGAACCACACGGCGTCCGCACTGAGACCTGCAGACTCGGCGGGACCGGCGATCAAAATCGGGGTGTCCTGCGATTCCGGCGCGAACAGAGTTTCGCCCACGGCGCGATCGAGAGCCACGAGAAATTCCTTCCATTCCACGCGGCTGTTATCGAAGCCCAGCGAGGCGCAGCCGTCAACAGTCTGACGCCAGCGGCGGAGCGCTTGAAACTCCGCGCTTGAAAGTGAACGAGCGCCCGGCCAGCCGGCGAGATCGAGCAGCCGTGGAACAAGCTCGGCCCAAACGAGCGGCGATTGCTGGCCGCGCGCGGGCTCGCAAAGCTCCCGCTGGGCCTGGTTCATGCGCGCAACCCACGCAGGAGGAAGCGTTGTTTCGCCGGGCACTTGGCCGAAAAGATCCGTGAGCGACCATTGGGTGCGCTGCAAATCACGGCGGCGCAGCGCGCGCATGAAGGCGGTGAGCGCTGCTGATTCGTCCGGCGAAGCGGCGGTTTGGCCGGTGGAGAAGAGCCAGTCGAGTTCGTGCTCTTCGATTGAGCCATTAAGCCAATGGAGCAGCAGGCCGGCACCGCGCGGCAGCGCCACCTGGCTGAGCGGAACTCCCAGCGAAAATTCGAAGCGCGCGGCGCCGCCGGGGGTACCCCCATCCGCAGCTCCAAAGCGCAGAAAGGCACGCTCGATCTCGCCGCGGCATTTGGACGCATCCTGCGTAATCACGAGCAGACGTGCGTGGGGATTGGCGGCGAGCTGCTGCCGGCACCAGAGAGCGCAGGCGGCCAGTTCAGACGCAGAATCGGCAGCCTGGTGGAACACGATCTGCGCAGCCTCCTCGTCCAGCGGAGCCGGGCGCACCGTATCTTCGCTGCCCCACGTGGAAAAGAGCTTTTGCTGCGTGGGAAGAATGCGGTCAAAGCCGGCAAGCAACAGCGGCGGGCGCTCGGTGGAATCCGCTTCCAAGGCCTGGATCAGTTCAAGCGCCAAGCGCGCCGGACTGATCAGGTTGCCCGCGCGGCAGGCTTGGTCAAAGGCCGCCAGCCAGCCGCTGAATGTTTCCGCATCGCGCTGCCAGGCTCCGCGCGCACCATGATTCAAGAACTGCGGTGCGTAGCTGCACAGCAGCCCGTGCCCCTCCAAGGCCAGGCGCGCCAACCGATGACGCGGACCTTCGAGCAGCGTGGCATTCTGCCTGCTCGCAGCTGCAATCCGCGCCCACAGCGATTGCTCCTGAAGCGTATTCAGAACGAGACGGCCGTCGGAGATGCGCTGGTCCCACGCGCTGCGGACAAAGGTTTGCCAATCTTGAATGCGAGGTGCGGCCCAGGCGGTAAGCCCCTCGGCGCGGCGGGCGCGATGAAACGCGGCCGTAAGAAACCGTGCGGCGCGCTCGCTGGCCGCAACCACCATCCCGCCACCGCGCAGCCACGCGTCGATCTCAGCCGCGGACCTTCTCCCCATGGCAGCGTTATACGCTGTCTGGCGGGGCAGTGTCACAGAGAGCGGCTGTCCGCAGTAGATGGATGAAGCGTTCGCCCACTTCCGCGCCGCAGCGCGCACCTGCGTGGTCAGTCCACGAGATGTACACTGAGGCTTATGAATCTCCAGTTCATGGCCAGCGCCGCGCTTGCCTTGGCCTTGCTGACAGGCTGCCACGCGGGGCACAATACCGCGGTTCCGGCTAGCTCCAACCAGGCGGGTGTCGCCGTGTACCATCTGCGCGGAAAAGTGATTTCAGTCGACGCCGCACACGGAATTCTGTTGGTGGACCACGAGGCGATTCCCGGCTTTATGGCGGCGATGACCATGCCCTATCCGCTCAAGAATCCCAGCGTGGCCGCTAAGCTCCGTCCGGGGGACCAGATTACCGCAGACGTGTTGGTGTCAAAGAGCGCGGAGAATACGGTGCAACTGGATCACGTAGTTGTTGTCGCGCAAGCCAAGCCCAAATAGCGGTTCATGGTTCTCCATCGCGCCGGTGCGGCAGAGGCGCGTGGGAATCGAAGCTGCGCAAATTGCAACTCACACGGATAGGCATCTCAAACAGGCACGGCGCAAATGATGAGTCATGGGTTGAATTTCCGCAAAGATGCGGAGTTGGATTTTCTGGCGTTGGGAGGATTGATTCACCGGCTCGATCCGGGGATCATTCCCTTCCGCAAGGCCACTGAGTGCAAGATTCACGTAAGCGGCGGCGAGTTTAACGTGGCCGCGAACCTTTCCGACTGCTTCCGCATGAAGACGGCCATCGTCTCGGCGATGGTGGATTATCCCATCGGCGATTTGATCGCTGAGCGGGTGCGCGCCATGGGCGTGCGGCCCATCTACAAGCACTTTGAGCACAACGGCGCCACCGGCCCCAACATGGCCGCCGTGTACAGCGACCGCGGAGCGGGCGTGCGGCCGCCAGTGGTCTTCTATAACCGCGCCAATGAGGCTGCTGCGCTGCTCAAGCCTGGCGACTTCGATTGGAAGACAATCTTTGCCGGCGGCGTGCGCTGGGTGCATTGCGGCGGGCTGTTCGCGGCGCTCTCGCCGACCACGGCGGCGCTGGCCGCGGAGATGATGCGCGAAGCTAAGGCTGCCGGCGCGGTGACCTCCTTCGATCTCAACTTCCGCGAAAAGCTGTGGAAGATCTCAGGCGGCGTGGATCGCGCCGTGGAGACCATCGGCAAAATCGTCGAGAACGTGGATGTACTGGTGGGCAACGAGGAAGACCTGCAAAAAGGACTGGGAATTCCAGGGCCAGAGATCGCAGCCAAGTCCAAGCTCGACCCCAGCGCCTTTTTCGCCATGATCGAGTTGGTGGTCAAGAAGCTTCCGAAGGCCAAGGTAGTGGCCACAACACTGCGCGAGGTGCACTCCACCAACCACCATAGCTGGAGCGCCGTGGCCTGGGTGGACGGCAAGACCTACACCGCGCCCATGGCGGAGCTGGACGTAGTGGATCGCGTGGGCGGCGGCGACGGTTTCGCGGCCGGCTTCTTTTATGGCCTGCTGGCAGGCGAAGCGCCCGAGGAGGCGCTCAAGCTGGGCTGGGCGCACGGTGCGTTGCTGACGACGTTTCCCGGCGACACCACCATGGCAACCGTGGAGCAGGTGCGGGCCTTCGCCAAAGGCGGATCGGCGCGCATCCAGCGGTAGCTTGCCTTCCGCGATGGTGGTTCGTTCGGCCTTTCGCCGCATCGAATCACCATGTGTGAAGGCATCGTGAGCGCAATACACAACCCGCTGGAGCCAGGAACAGATGCCACACTTCGTCGCGCGGTAACGATTGTGGCGCTGGCGAACCTAGCCTATTTCTTTGTGGAGTTTCTGGTCGCGCGGCGGATCGGATCGGTATCGCTCTTTGCAGATAGCGTTGATTTTCTTGAAGACACTGCGCTGAATCTATTGATCCTGATTGCGCTTGGCTGGCCGGCCAAGGCACGCGCCCGTCTGGGCTTGGCACTGGCTGTGTTGATTCTCATTCCCACGGCGGCTTCGCTGTGGACAGCCTGGCAAAAGTTTCTTGCCCCCACGCCGCCGGACCCGTGGCTCCTGTCCGCGACCGGTCTGGGAGCGTTAGCGGTCAATTTTGGTTGCGCCGTGTTACTGGTAAGGTTTCGGCATCATCACGGCAGCTTAACCCGTGCAGCGTTTTTGTCGGCCCGCAACGATGTGCTGGCGAATGTGGCGATCATTGCGGCCGCCGGCGCAACTCTGAAGTGGTTTTCCGGTTGGCCTGACCTGTTGGTGGGTCTCGCCATAGCCGGGATGAATGCCGACGCTTCTGCCAAAGTGTGGAAGGCAGCGCGGCGTGAACACGCCTCAGCCGAGACCCGCGTTTAGGATTGCAGGCAGCCTTCTGCTTCATTGCTAGCCAATCAACTGATATTCTTGCCATGAAACGAGATGGAGGTCGCGCATGGCGAAAGTGACGCTGGCTTTTGCAGTTCTGCTGGTCGCAGAGGGACTCATAGGTTACCTGAGCACGGGGAGCGTGCATCCGACGGCGCTGATTCCGACGTGGTTTGGCTTGGGGTTGGGCCTGTTCGGCTTTCTGGCCATCAGCCCCAGCGAAAAGCGCCGCAAGATTTTCATGCACGTCAACGTCACCATCGGCGCCATCGGCTTCCTGGGCGCTCTGATCGTTGCCATCCAGGGTTACGGCAGTGCGCGTACCCATGGCATCACTCCTGATTATGTCGCGCTCACTTACAAGCTCATCATGGCCGGCCTGCTGCTGATTTATGTGAACCTGTGCGTCCGCTCCTTCATCAACGCCCGGCGCTCAAGAGAGGAATAACCCGTGGGCGCCTTCCGCGGTAGCGGGATTGGCTTTGGGAT
>JAKABE010000316.1 GCA_021801945.1 Acidobacteriota bacterium | reverse complement strand
GCCCACGGAAAGCTGAATTCCGGCGCGAATCGCTTCGGTAAATCCTTCTTTCTTGACCACGATTCTGTAACTGCCAGCGGGCAAATCGAGAATCTGATAGCGGCCGTCGCGGCTGCTGGCCGTGGCACGCCGCGCCCCGGTGTTCACGTCTTCCACGGTTATCTGAGCGCGGGCCACCGCCGCGCCGGAGGGGTCAGTCACCATTCCGCTCAGGGTTGCCGATTGCGCCGCGGCGCCGGGAACCCATGCCGATCCGAGGGCGAGACAGAGGAGGGCGAAGAGGACTGCGTTCATACAGCAAGGACTGGGATGCACACCGTTGTTCTGGAGCACAGGCAGGTTCACCGTGACCTCCGCATCCCATGGCCGTAGGGAAAGCCCTCTATTCGCTGGCAGACGAGAATATCTGCGACTTCATGCGGATATAAACATATCAAAACGTATTTATCCGTATCAATATGAGAATAGCTTGCACCGGACGGGCGGGGGAGTGCACAGCGATGACGGCTCTCCGCATGATGATGTAGGGTGGGGCGCAACTCCTGCGTAGAGTCTTCCTTGAGAGAACGCCAAAGTGCACGTCTCTCGGTACTCTGCCGGGATCGGAAAGCCGCCGCAAACCATGGATTTCAAGAACAGGGAACTGGGAATCAGACGGTTTTGTAGAGGAAGCCTGTGGGCGAGCCCCATTGATTGCGGGCGCGGTCGTTGTAGAAAACGCTAAACTCCGTGCCGGACAGATCATAGTCGAAGAGGGGGATACGGTCGAAGGTAAAGTCGCCTCGCGTGGAGTACTCATCACCGCAGCAATCGATCATTAATGTTTCCCCGTTGGAAAGCCGGTCAGGATGCGCAAGAAGCAAGCAAGCGACGGCAAAAGCGCCCAGGCCAAACTCATTGCTGGCCATCACCACGCGGGTGCGCCGGGCGGAATAGCCCCGATGGAGCATTCCCGCCTGGGCTGCGACCACCAGGATGTCATTTCCCTGTTGCTGCTCGCCAAGAATGGTTTCGGCCAGCTTGGTGCGCTCTGTCTGGCGGAGATACTTTTCGCCCATGCGATCGGCGATCCGGTTGGAGAATCGGCGCTTTGACGCCAGCACTCCGATGACCATCTCCACCGCCTCGTTATACGACGAGGCCAGGGCCTGCCAGCGGGGAATTGCAAACCACTCCTCGGCCCCCTGGGGAGGGTCGCGGCGCGCCAGCTTTTCATGGCACCCCTGGAGACGGGGAAACAGGTTCTTCAACACCGTTGCCTGCGCTGCCATCGGCAGCACACGGTAGGTGGGCGGATAGGGGCAGTTGGAGCCCACCTCTTCTTCTTTGTACCGGTCGGTTCCGGTGTGACGCTGGATCAGCTCCGTCACCGCTTCGGTAACCTCCGACTTGAGGCTGCTGTCCGCCTCGAGCACGGCCTGTGCTCTCTCGATGTCCAGTTGTCCCATGGCCGTTAAGCAGGCATCATGAACGGCGTTGCCCAGAAGCTCCTTCAGGAGCCTGCACTGCTGCTCAGTCGTGTTTCCGCTCAGATGCAGTGGCATTATCGCGTGGTTGGTCGCTGTGGTCACGGTCTTGCGCGTCCGATGAGATGGGCTTCCCCGATTTCATCGGCAGAAATGCGCAATTCTCGAGTGCGGGCGCACGGCTTTGCCAGATTTGATCCGCACTCAGGATGGTTTTGGAGAGAAAGAGGAAATCCTCTTTCCCATTGCGGCGGCAAGCGTAGCAGCCGCCCGCGCCCAGCGTTCACCTGGGGCCAGCCGTTTCTCCGGCCCCGCGCAAACCGCAGACGCGGCTCGTTCAGGCCACTGGGCTCGCCGCCATCTCGGCTGCGGCCGGTTGGTTGCTGGCGCGCGTTTTGAGTAACGGCAAGGCCACCGCCAGCACGTCCTCAATGTGGCTGGCGTAGTGAACCGTCACGCCCTCCATCATCTCCGGGGTCAGATCCTCTTCCACGTTCTGGCGGTTTTCCGCGGGCAGGATGATCGTTTCCACTCCGGCGCGGCGCGCGGCCAAAAACTTCTCCTTAATTCCACCCACCGGGAGCACGTTACCGCTCAGCGTGATCTCTCCCGTCATGGCCGTCAACGGACGCACCGGTGTATCGGTGAGGAGCGAGGCCAGTACCGTAGCCATGGTCACGCCGGCCGAGGGCCCATCCTTGGGAATCGCCCCCGCGGGTACGTGAATGTGCAGATCAAGCTCCTTGTTGAAGTCCTCGGTCAAACCCAGGGCGCCGGCGTTCGAACGCACCCAGGTCAACGCCGCCTGCATCGACTCCTGCATTACCTCGCCAATCTGCCCGGTCATGGTGAAGCTGCCCCTGCCCTTCATCTTGTTGGCCTCAATGAAGAGAATGTCGCCGCCGGCAGGCGTCCATGCCAGACCCACCGCGACGCCCGGCCGCTTCGCTCGCTCCGCCACCTCCGTCTCCACGCGTACCTGGATGCCGCCCAGAAACTCCTTGATCGACTCCCGCGATACAAGAAGCTTTTCTGTCTTGCCCTCCACCACGCGCCGGGCCTGTTTACGGCAGACCGTGCCGATGGTCTGTTCAAGCTTGCGCACGCCCGCCTCCCGCGTGTAGTGACGGATGATGTGCCGCACCACCTCTTCGGGAAACTCGATCTGCTCCGCCGTTATGCCGTTCTCCTTGATCTGCCGCGGAATCAGGTAGCGGTTGGCGATGTGCAGTTTCTCCTCTTCGCTGTAGCCTTCGAGCGGGATCAGCTCCATCCGGTCCTGCAAGGGCGGCGGCACCGTATCCAGCATGTTAGCGGTGCAGATAAACAGCACCTTCGACAAATCGAAGGGTACATCCAGATAGTTGTCGCGGAAGGTGTTGTTTTGCTCGGGGTCCAACGTCTCCAACAAGGCGGAGGCCGGGTCGCCGCGGAAGTCGCGGCCCAGCTTGTCCACCTCGTCGAGCATGATGACCGGATCGTTGGTCTCTGCGCGCCGGATACACTGGATGATCTGCCCCGGCAGCGCCCCGATATAGGTCCGCCGATGGCCGCGAATCTCCGCTTCATCGTGCATTCCGCCCAGCGAGACGCGCTGGAACTTGCGCCCCAAAGCGCGCGCGATCGACCTCCCCAGGCTGGTCTTGCCCACGCCCGGCGGGCCCACAAAGCACAGAATCGGCCCCTTCATGTCCGGCTTGAGTTCCAGCACGCTCAGGTAGTCCAGAATGCGGTCCTTCACCTTGTGCAGCTCATAGTGGTCTTCGTCCAGAATCTCTTTGGCCTTGGCGATGTCGATCTTCCTGCCCGAGCTCTTTGCCCAGGGCAGAACGGCGAGCCATTCGATATAGTTCCGCGTGAGCGAGTAGTCGGCCGCCATCGGCGACATGCGCGAGAGACGCGTCAGCTCTTTCACGGCCTCTTTCTTCACGTCCTCAGGCATTCCCGCTGCTTCGATCTTCTGGCGCAGATCTTCGATGTCCCGCTGGCCCTCGTCTTGCTCGCCCAGCTCTTTCTGGATGGCCTTGAGCTGCTCACGCAGATAGTAGTCCCGCTGTGACTGCTGTACCTGGTCCTGCACCTCGTTCTGGATCTTGGCGCGCAACTGCTGCACCTCAATCTCCTTGGCCAGAAACCGGTTCAACTGCTCCAGCCGGTCGGTGATGGCCGCGGTCTCCAGCAGTTGTTGCTTTTCAGCGGTGGTCAGGAAGGGCAGCGACGAGGCGATAAAGTCCACCAGCCGTCCCGGTTCCTCAATGTTGGCGGCGATGGTCCGCAGTTCGTCGGAGAGTGTGGCAGACTCAGTCACAATCTGCTGGAACTGCGCAATCACATTGCGCACCAGGGCCTCGATGTTCGATGTCTGCGCCGGTTCCACGTCTTCCAGCGTCTCCACGGCGGCCACCATGAATGGCTCGGTCTGAACAAAGCGAACCATGCGCACCCGCTCCGTGCCCTCCGTGAAGACGAACCGGCTTTGATTGGGCATGCGCACGACCTTGTGCACTGTGGCCAGCGTCCCCACCGCGTGCAGATCGGAGGGCTGGGGCGCATCCAGCCGCGGGTCGATCTGCGCCGCCACTACGATCGTCCGCTCCTCGCCCAGCGACTCGATCAACTGGATGGAACTCTCCCGGCCTACCGTCAAGGGCAGCACGGCATGGGGAAACAGGACCGTCTCCCGTACGGCCAGAACTGGAATCAGGCGTTCCAGCGGAGCATTCTTGGGGGGGGAATCACCAACTTGCGGCGATGTGGGGCGCTTGTTTGGCATTGAGTGTCCTCGTATCAATTTTCCCTACATTAGACAGCGCAGAAATAGAAAAGTTTCAGAATGTCTGCGGCTTGGCGCCCGCTTCTTGCGATTCGAGTGCGCATTTCCATCTTTACTTCTACGAACTGGGGCAGAGATGGTTCGCGAGAAAAGATTCGCAAACCATCTCTGCAGACCAAAACCATGCCCAACCGCGCAGCGTTCCTGCGCCTACAGACGGCTCCCGTCCGGCGCTTGGAAGCCCGCGGTCCGAAAAATGTATCGGCGAAACCCACTGGAAGGTGAGAGAACTAAGTGTGGTTTCGTCAACTTGACTTGGCCCCTTTTGATGGTCTGATCTGGCCCCACCTTGAAGGCGTGTGATTTGTCTTTCCGTGTTGGCCTTGGCGGAAGGAGCCCGTAGGGCGACTGGAGCC
>JAKABE010000315.1 GCA_021801945.1 Acidobacteriota bacterium | reverse complement strand
ACAAGACGATGAGCACGCTCCAGTAGAGCGTGATCTCGTTCGGATACATGTAACCTTCGACGCCAGTCATAAGAACAGCTCCTAGCTGCTAGCTTCTAGCCTCTAGCTTTTCGTGCCGGTTCTGGCTGCCTCGGCTTCCCGCCGCAAGATGCAGCTGGAAGCTGGGAGCTAGAAGCTAGAGGCTGCTTTTCATCGCACCGATCCGTCCAAATCGTTGTAGAAGACCTTGGCTCCCGTGGCCATATCCGGCTTCAGGATGTGCACGGTGTGGGTCTTCAAAAACTCGTGAATCGGGTCCTTGGGATTCTTCAGGTCGGCCAGTTGCCGCGCGCCGGTGGGGCAGGCCTCGCAGCAAGCCGTGGTCAGCCCTTTGGTGATGCGGTGGTAGCAGAGCGTGCACTTGTCCGCAATGTGCTTCTGGGGATGAATGTATCGGCACCCGTAAGGGCAGGCCTGCACGCAATAGCCGCAGCCCATGCAGTACTCTGGGTCGATCAGCACCACGCCGTCGGGCGTGATGAACGTGGCCCCTACAGGGCAAACCTGGGTACAGGGCGAATCCGCGCAGTGGTTGCACAGCTTGGGAACAAAAAAATCGATTCCGTCCGCGTCCTCGGCGACCGGCGGAAATCCTTCCTTGCCGCCATCGGGCGAGATCACCTGCGGCCGGTCCAGATGCCAGTCGGTGCGGTGATACTCCTCCACCCAGGTGCGGAAGAATCCATCCGGCACATCGTTTTCCGCCTGGCAGGCGCGCACGCAGTTGCCGCAGCCGATGCACTTCGAGACATCGATCAACATGCCCCACCAGTGATCGGTCATCGTGTAGTTGGGCGCGGTCTCCGGCGTCCCGGCAAGCACCGATTTCCAGGCCACCGCGGCGGCCGGCAAAAGCAGAAGGAGATGACGGCGGGTTATATTCACTTCGCACCTCCCTTGGCGCCGGCGTTGGAGTTCGCGCCGATGGCCGGACTGTGTGGGTTGTGGCAGGTTTCGCAGGCTACGCCGTTGGCGTGCTCAGCCGCCACAACTTGCGGGAAGCTCTTGGGCCGCGCCGCGCTGGCCTCGTGACAGCGAACGCACAGCGTAGCCGTCTTCGGCAAAACCGGAACCACAGAGGCCGGATTCTGAGCATGGCTCTCCAATGGCCCGTGGCAGGCCTCGCAGTTGACGTGCGCATGCACCCCCGCCGCCTTCGTAGCCACGATGTCTGAGTGGCAGTCCGCACAGGCCTGATGGCCGGCAAAATGCAGCGGGCGGGCGGCTATCTCGCCAATGGCCGCCGCGCGATAGTGCCCATATTCACCAAAGGTCTTGGGAACTACAAAGCTGCGCACCACCAGAAAGATCAGAAAAACGACGACGAAGAGCCCCGCAAACCGGAAAAGGTGTCTTGCATCCTTGAACGCGCTCATTGAACTCGATCTCCCAACTGCTGTCCCCAGGAGGTGCGCTGCTTTATGTCTCTCATGTGATCTGGAACGATTACTGAACTGAAATTACCGGAAGGCGAGGGGCAATTTATGTGCGCCGAATCACACGCCGATGTGACCTCTCGCACTTGCGGCCTGTGCAATCAGGCCGCGTGTTCCTCACGGCACGAGGTCCGATTCGCATCTGTTTCTTGCGATTTCTGAAGAGCTTGTGCCGGCATTGAAACTCGGAGCACTGTCCTCTCGCGCAGTGTGCGCTGCAGCACGTCACCAACTGCGCGAAGTGCCCTCCGCCGCCATGCTGAAAGCCGTTTCCTTCCCTTCTCAGATGGCCTTGCCGACAGGTCAGAATTCGGTGTGAAAGCGAAAAGAGGAGACGGCCACCGGACCGCGCGCCTGGTTGTAGCCGGGACTGTTGATGTGCTGAAAATCGTATGAGGCATAGAAGCCGCGCCACAAATGCGCGGTATAGAAGCTCTCGGCGATCTTTTCGTGGCCATAGGTCAGGGCGCCGTCGCCGAGCAGAAAGCCGAGTCCGCCCAGCGCAAGGTACCTCTGATGCGCGGCCACAATGCCGTTCATCACAAATGCTGCCCCGGCGCGGTCCGCGGGCCGCTTCCATTCGCGTCCCATGGCAAATCCACCCACCTCCAAGGTGCGGTCGTCTTCGGTGTAGCAGTAGGATTCGTTGCGGCCGTCGCTCCACCCCAGGCGGCCGAAGGCACCCACGCCGGACCTGACGCTCTGCTCAAAGTTCAGTCCGAAGCCGTACCTGTGGCGTCCCTGCCGCCGCGTGGCGATGATGTCCGGCGTCGCAGTCTGGTGGTCGAGGAACTCGGCAATCGCCTGTTCGTAGTTGCCCATGTCGGCGTGGTTCAGATAGCCCAGCAAGCGCACCGTGCCCGGCCGGTGCGCGATCCGGCTGCCTTGAAGATCGAACTCCAGATTCTCCGCGCGCGCCCGCGCTACATCGGCGTCCAGATGAATCCCGTTGGCCGTCTTCGGCATCAGCGCCTCCGCGAAGCGCGCTGACCACCCGCGGTCGTCGTACTCCACCATCGCGCCGTCCGTATAGCCGCGCGTATTGGCCGCGTAGTCGTAGGCGCCGTTGTTGTCCACGGTCCAGTTCATGAACTGCAGGTGGCTGTCCGAGCCCCAGGTGTTGGTATCGAAGAAATCCGCCAGATCGAACTTGCCCAGGCGGAATTCGACGCGCCGCGCAGGCAGGCTGGTGGCCAGGTGCAGCTCGTCGCGTCCGGTGCTAACGCGGTTTTTGCTCAGTGGGATGATCTGCCGCACCATGAGCCGCGCCAGGTAGGGCGCTTTAGAAAGCGCCACACCTTGGACCAGCCGCACCGCGTCCAGATTGGTGTAGCCGGCCAGTCCGTCGGCGTTGCCAATGCCGTCGCCCGTTGCGTCTTCCAGGTCGGCAAACACCTCCGTCCCTCGCGTCAGTTCGTAGCCGGTATAGAGCGTCATTACGTGCGTGGTGGCGCTCTGTGCCCACGCGGTCAGGCTGTTGGGACCGCTGTACTTGGCCGGAAACGCGGGGTGGCCCTGCAAAATGATGTTTGTCTGCCCCGAAAGCCAATAGCGGCCAGTCTCCGTGTGGGGAAACAGGGCCGCGGGATTGCTGAAATCAGCCGCGCGCGCGTGGCAAGCGCCGCCGGCAGGCTTGTGGTCGGCCGGTCGATCGGCGCTGCAATGAGAAGCCTGCGCAGTCGCGGCCCCGCCAGCTAGAGCGATGCACAGGACCGCGACGAGGGTCAGGCGCAGCCGTGCTCCGGCGAACGCAGAGACCACAAAGAGCGCAGAAGACTGTGGGCTGAAACGAGAGAGCACGGAGAATAGCCTTCGAACTGGAAGCAGGACGGGGAATGGCGGGCATACAATGGAAACGCAACTATACCCCCACTCGGTAAATACTCTACCGGGGGTTGGTATCTGCAACGAAACGAGGTCAGCCATGTCTCACCTGGAACGGGAAAAAGTGAAATTGCTGCAGCGGATCAGAAAGGTGCGGGGCCAGCTAGACGCTGTGGAACGCGCCCTTTCGGTCGATGAGGATTGCGGCGACCAGCTCATGCTGCTGGCCGCGGTGCGCGGCGGCGTGAACGCGCTGATGGGCGAGGTGCTGGAGACCCACATCCGCTTTCACTTGGTGGATGGAGCCAAGGAACAGATCGCCCCCGAATTGGCCGAAGATCTCATCGATCTTGTGCACGCCTACCTCAAATAAGCTCATTGAGCGATTGTCCTTGAAGCCCATCTTGCCCCCCCTCCCCTATCGCAGTGGATTGTTACGCGACGGGAACGCGAGCCGTCTTCAGAGTCCGCAGGGCAATTGTGCGCGTGCCGCCCGCTGCCCGTCGGATCGTTGCACTCAACCGGCCGGAACCGGAGAGCGCCTGTAGCCCCGCCTTACCGGATCAACCCCAACATCCCCAGCACGTGATAGACCAGGATTCCGCCCATCAGGATCAGATAGCCGCGAAGCGCGACCAACGAGAAGCGCACCGCAGGCGTCATCGCAATCGGTCCCAGCCCCGCGCTGGTGCACTTCTCCTCGGGTTGGTCATCGAGCGGATGAACGACGCGAAAGTACTCCGCAGGATAGGAATTGTGGATGGTTGGCATGAGTCACCTCTTCAAGTCAATGTCAAGTCAGAGAAAGAGATTGGGTAGCATGACCTGCGCCGCCAGCAGCAGCGACAGGGCAAAGAGAACGGCAATGATCGTCCAGTTGATCCAGTTATTCCAGCCCCGGTTTACCCATTGATCGCCCAGCAGGGCGCGATCGTTGAGCAGCAGTTGGAGAAAGATGATGGCCGAGGGCAGCATCAACCCTGCCAGAACTTGCACGCTGACGATGACCAGCTGCAGGGGCAAGCGCGGGATCAGCACCACGCCCGCAGCGGCAGCCACGCAGCCGATGTAGACCGTGTAGAACCCCGGCGCCTCCCAAGGCTTCTTGTGCAGTGAGTGCGGCCAGCCCCGCACTTCACCGTAGGCCCAGGCGCTGGCCAGAGAAATCGCCGACGTGCCCAGCACCGCCGCATTCACCATCAGCAGCAACACGCCATTGCGCATCCACACCCCGGCGAAAGGAAGCAGAGCTTCGGCCATCTGCGCCGGGTCCGCGAACACAAGTCCGTGCCGCAAGCCGGAGTCGCCCACGACCATCATGGCCCCGGCCACCAGCACCGTGAAGGCCGCTCCGATCAGCGTGTCCAAC
>JAKABE010000314.1 GCA_021801945.1 Acidobacteriota bacterium | reverse complement strand
GTTCATCTCGGTCTTAAAGTCCTGCTGTTCGGCCCAGCGCAGGTACATGCGCATCAGCATCTCCGCCCAATCCTGACTCTCAGTACCACCCGCGCCGGGATGAATGGTGACGATGGCGTTTAGTGGGTCAGCCTCGCCCGAGAGCATGGTGCGCGCTTCCAGTTCGTCGGTAAACGCAGTCAGAGCCTTGATCTCGCGGCCCAAATCCGCCTCAACGTCCTCGCCCTCGCGAGCCAGCTCAAAGTAGGCCTCGATGTCGCCACTGCGGCGCACGAGATCCTCATCATTGGCGATGAGTTGCTCCAGCCGCTTACGCTCGCGCATCAGAGGCTGCGACGCGGCGGGATCGCTCCACAACGCCGGATCGGCAAGCTTGGTTTCGATGTCGGTGAGTTCCCTGCGCAGCCGGGCAGGGTCAAAGATACTCCCGCAGGTCGCGCACCTGGTTGCGCACGGGAGCGTATGCGAATTCTAGATCGTTCAACGCCATAATTGCCCTTGTGACCTGACTTTTGCTCTGCACCTCGGCGAGTCGGCCAACCACCGGGTCAGTGATGTTGTTCCAACTTACCCAGCGACCAGGCGAAGACGCCTATGGAAAGTATCGCACACACCCAAGCAAACACGTCGCCGTGCTCGGTGTAGAAGGTCATCTGGTCGCTGTAACCGAACTCGGCCGGCAGCGCGTTCACCTCATGCCGCGGAATGCTTTGCCGCACCCGGCCATAAGGATCGATGACCGCGGTAACGCCGTTATTGGTGTCGCGCAGCAGCCAACGGCGGTTCTCGATCGCCCGCATCCGCGCCATGTTCAGGTGCTGCCAGGGCGCGCTGGTGTCGCCGTACCAGCCATCGTCGCTGATGTTCACCAGCACCTGTGCGCCCAGCCGCGCAAACTGCCGCACCTCGTTCGCAAACACCGCCTCATAGCAGATGAAGACCCCGTAGCGATGGCCATTCAGCAGAAAAACCTCGCGTGTCTTGCCACGCGAGAACGAACCCACCTGGCCGGTCAGCTTGCGGGCAAAGAAGAGCAGATGCCGGAAAGGCACGTACTCGCCGAACGGCACCAGATGAATCTTGTCGTAGCGGCCCACCATCTCCCCGTTGGCGTTGAAGATCATGGCCGAGTTGTAGTCGTGCCAGATCCCCTCGTTTGCGGAGAAATCCGTGCCAATGCCGCCCACCACGAGCGGCGCCTGAATCGCCTGCGCAATTAAACGCATGGCCTGGCTGAAGCGCGGATCTCCCTGAATGAACGGCGCCGGCGACTCCGGCCACACCACCAGCGCCGGAGGCGGCGAACTTTCCGCGCAAGGGATCTCTCGCCTCGGCGCGCCGGTCTGCGGAATGCCGGCGATATAGTTCCCGCACGTCTCCCCCGCCAGATTCACGAACTGGGCGATATGCCGGCCCCACGCCGCTCCGATCCAAGGGCTGTTTCTACCTACATTCAGATCGGGCTGAATCAGAACCGCAGTCGCCGAAGATGGGGGCTTGGGCGGCGGAATCGTCATCCCGCCTTCCCCCACCATCAGGAGAACAGCTCCGGAGATGCCCCAGAGGCGCCGGTTCGCAGACCATTTGCGGGGACAACGCTCCAACAGGAACCCGCCGGCGATGAGCGCATTCACGGCCACAAGGACAAAGCTGATGCCGTAGACGCCGGTCCAGGGCGCAAGCTGGTTCACCAGCGTATTGTCCACCTGGGAGTAGCCCAGCTGGTCCCACGGAACGCTCGTGATGCGGGCGGCAGCCAATTCGAGCGCAGCCCACAGAAAAGGCGCGAACGCCAGCGCCAGGCGCGTCGAACCCGTGGCCTTGCGCACCAGTTGGATGCCCAATCCAAAGAATCCGAAATAAAGCCCCAGAACGAGACTGAATCCGATGAGCAGCAGCGTGGGCGCCAGCGGTGGCATGTCCCCATAGCGCATCATCGTATTGCGCACCCAGTAGCAGTTGCCCATGTACCAGAGAAAGCCGCTCAAATAGGCAAGCAGAAAGGACCGGCGTAGAGCATGGCGCTGGCCGGCAACCGCCGCGGATAAAACCGCGTACAACAACGGAACCAGCCCGAACCACGCGAAGACCGTGCGCCAGGCCGGCAAGGGGCCGGCAAGGGGAAACGGCAATTCAAGAAGTCCCGCTGAAAGCGCTGCTGCCGCCCACAATCTCCAGGATCCGGTCCGAGATTCGCGGTGCATACAGGGCCGAGTGTACAGCATCATAGGTCCTGCCCGCCGGACGGCGTGCAAGACACCTCTCTATAATTGGCGTTCACGTCAGGCTACAATCAACAGTATGTTAGTGGCTATCTTCTGCATGCGGCTGCTCGAGATCCTGTTCTTTGCCGGCTTGGCAGGGTCGGCCATCGTGGTCCTCATCAGTTTTGTTGAGGATTGGGGTGAACTTTTCAGGAAGGATTAGCCGGCTCGCCTCCACGGCCCACGCACCGCGTTTCACGAGCAATCACCGGGGCCATGGAAAGTGGAGTTTTGTTGATCTCAACCCTCGTTTTTTTAAGCATTGACAGCGGGTTGATTCAGCAATAGACTCACCGGAGGGCGGCGGTGGTTACGCTTTCCTTAAATCCAGCATACCGGCCTGCGCGCCGGCCTTTCACGCGATGGCCTCAACACGAACGACCGTAGCCCAACCGTCTAACCGCGTTCGTCTCATTGTGGCATCCTCCGTGATGCTCACATTCATCTCCTTTTGGCGTGCAGCCGCCATTGTTCTCAACGATCTGGGGTCCTCGGCCTTTTATGCCGGCGGCATAGCCGAACAAGCCATCGGCGCATCTGCGCCCTGGTTCATCCTGGGCATCATGCTCTTCAGCTTCGCGGTGCGCGCGGTCTACGTCGAAAGCTGTTCGATGTTCACGCGCGGCGGGGTATACCGGGTTGTAAAGGAGGCCATGGGCGGGACCTTTGCCAAAATCAGTGTCTCCGCCCTGATGTTCGACTACATTCTTACGGGCCCCATCTCGGGCGTCTCCGCCGGGCAATACATCACCGGATTGATGAACGAGTTGCTGGAAACCGCGAACCGCCATCAATTGCTTCCCCCGATACTGCTCACCGCGCATCATCATGCGGTCCAGTTCAACATGGACTCCACGTCGGCGGTCTTCGCCGCCGCGGTCACGATCTATTATTGGTGGCAAAACATCAAGGGGATTGAAGAATCCAGCGACAAGGCTCTGCGCGTCATGCAGATCACGACGCTGATGGTGATCCTTCTCTTCGTCTGGGGTTCGTATTCCGTCTTTGTCCGCGGCGTGCACCTTCCACCCTCGCCCATACCCTCTCATCTAAAATTCAGCCGCGACGCTCTCGGCTTTCTGCATGGAAGGGCGCTGCCCATCTTCGGGCTCTTTGGAATCCTGATGGCCTTCGGCCACTCCATCCTGGCGATGAGCGGCGAAGAGACGCTGGCTCAGGTCAATCGCGAGATCCAGCACCCTAAACTCAAAAACCTGAAGCGCGCGGCGATCATTATCGCCATTTACAGCACGTTGTTTACGGGCGGCGCCACACTGCTGGCGTCCATGCTCATCCCCACCTATCAGCGCACCCATATCTACGAGAACAATCTCATTGCCGGTTTGGCCATGTATATGGCCGGCCCCATGGTTCTGCGCATTGTCTTCCGTATCTTCGTCGTCTTTGTGGGCTTCTTGATTCTCTCCGGCGCCATCAACGCCTCGATCATCGGCGCGGGCGGAGTGCTGATGCGCGTGGCCGAGGACGGCGTTCTTACCGACTGGTTCCGAAAGCCTCATCACAAATACGGAACCAGCCACCGCATCGTCAACCTTGTCTTCATCCTCCAGATGCTCACCATCATCGCCAGCCGGGGCAACGTCGTGATGTTGGGCGAGGCCTATGCTTTCGGCGTCATCTGGTCGTTCACCTTCAATAACCTGGCCATCCTGGTGCTGCGCTGGAAGTACAAAGGCGAGCGCGGCTGGAAGGTTCCGCCGAATCTGCGCATTGGAAACGTCGAAATTCCCATCGGCCTACTCTCGGTCTTCATGGTGCTGTTCGCCACGGCCACGGTGAACCTGTTTACTAAATCCATCGCCACCATCAGCGGTGTGGCCTTTACGGTGGGATTCTTCATCGTCTTCGCTATCTCCGAGCGCCAGAACCTGCGTCGCCACGCTCTGGCGGCAACACAGATGAAGGATTTCTTCCAGCTCGAGCATCAGGACACCATCAGCCGCGAGTCGGCGGCCATCCGGCCCGGCGGAATCATCGTCACCATGCGCGACGCGGCCAATCTTGAAGCCTTGCGCTGGACCCTGGCACGCACCCGAACCGAGGAGCAGGATGTAGTGGTGCTCAGCGTGCGGCTGATGGGTGCCGGCGGACCGGAGTTTCTCAGCGCCGACCAACAAAGCTTCAGCGAACATGAGCAGATGGTCTTCACCAAAGCCATCTCCGTCGCCGAGAGCTTCGGCAAGAAAGTCTCGTTGCTGCTCATCCCCGCGGGCGATGTTTTTGCTGCGCTGGCGCGGGGTGCGAACTCCCTGGAAGTGGACTCTGTAATCTCCGGAAGCTCGAATTCCATGCCGGCGGAGGACCAAGCCTTCCACCTGGGTCAGGCCTGGGAAGCCCTGCCGGAGCCCAAGCGCCAGTTCAACTTTTATGTGGTTAGCCACAGTGGCGACGTGA
>JAKABE010000010.1 GCA_021801945.1 Acidobacteriota bacterium | reverse complement strand
GTATTCCCAGTGCGTTCACCACGCGGCCAATCATCGCCTCGCCCACGGGCACGCTCAATATCTTGCCCGTCCGCTTCACATCTTGGCCTTCCTTAAGCTCGGTGTACTCGCCCAGGATGACCGCGCCAACCTGGTCTTCTTCGAGCGAGAGGGCAAGGCCGGCCACCCCATGCGGAAAGCTCAGCAGCTCGCCGGCCATGACTTTGTCCAGGCCGTGCAGCCGTGCAATGCCGTCGCCCAGCGAAGTGATCGTCCCGACCTCGTCCACCTGAACCTTCGAGTCGTAATTCGCGATCTGTTCGCGAAGAAGCTGCGTGATTTCGTCTGCTTTGATTTGAGCCATTGAGGTTCCTTACAGTTCACAGTCTTAGTTCACAGTTGTCTATCAGTTTCCAGTCGCGTCGGTCAATCTCGCCGCTGTGGCTTCGAGCTGAGAACTCTGGGCTTCGTTTATCCTTCCGCCAAAGCTTCTTTCAGTCGCTCCAGGCGTCCGCGCACGGAGCCGTCATAGACAGTCGATCCGATGCGCACCACCGTACCACCGAGAATGGATGGGTCGAGTTTGAAGCTGGGCTCGATGCGTCCGCCGGCCAGCTTGGCCAACTCGGCCAGCAGCGCGTCGCGTTCGCCCGTGCTCAACTCTCGCGCGCTCACAATCTCCGCCGGGCGAATTCCCGACTGCTCCTGCAGCAGTCTGCGGTAGGCCGTGGCCACTTCGCTCACCTGGCCGATGCGGCCATTGGTGATCAGCACGGCCAGCAGGTTGCGGAGTTCCTTCTGCATTCCCAGCTTGGCGTTGAGCTTGTCCAGAATGCTTACCTTCTGCGCGGCGGGAATCGCGGGGTTCACAAAAAACTCACGGAGCTCCTGGCTGCCATCCCATGTGGCCAGGAAGTCGGTCAGTTGCCGGTCGATGGCGGCGGGATCGAGCCTGGCAGCCGTGACGACGTCGGCAAAGGCAGCAGCATAGCGGGCAACAAATGCAGCCATCTACTGTTTTCCTCCACGTAGCCCGCCGTCGTTCCTCGTATGATTGTTCCCCACATGGCCGATGAATTCGGCGATCAGAGCACGGTCGGTCTCCGGGGTGAGGACAAGCTGTTTCGATGCCTGTTCGATGGCCAGTTCGGCGGCCAGCGCGCGCAATCCGCGCCGAGCCTGGGTGGAGGCAGCGTTCAACTCCTGCTCGGCGGCAGCCACGATGCGCGTCCTTTCTTCTTCCAGTGCGGCCTTGATGCGCGCCTGATCCTCGAGCGATTCCTGCTCCACTTGGGAGCGAATCTTCTCAATCTCCTCGTTGAGTCCTGCCAGCTTGGCTTCCACAGCGCTCAAGCGCGCCTTTGCTTCCTCGCCGATCTCGCGCGCTGACTTGATGTTGTGGCGCAGGGTTTCAGAGCGCTTGCGCATCACTCTGGGCATCATCTTGGTGAGGGGTGCGGCGATGAGGAGAAAGAGAATAAGAAAATTGATGATGACAAAAATGCGCGAAGCGGCATCTACGCTCAGGTGCAGCTTCTGGGCGATCCATTGCACGGTCGGGGAGTGCAGATAGTTGTAGATCTTCTGATCTTCCGACTCGGGAGGTTTTGCCGTCTGGACCGCGGCGGGGTTGGCCGCCGTTGCATTGGGAGCCGTGACCGCCAATGCCAGACTGGCTCGGAGTGCGGATGGCTGCGCTGCCGCGCGGACCGGCGTAGACGCTACCGTAGCAGTCAGACCCGCCAGAACCACCAGCCAAACTATCCGGCAGGACAAATGCATGTTCGAGCGATCCAATCTCAACGCGCCCCCCCTGCGGCCAACGGTAGTACGGCGCGGATGGCCCGGCTGGCTAGGTCGCTGGAGGATGCCTGAATGGCCTGCCGGGCGGAGGCTGCCTCAGCTTCGATCTCGGCTCTGGCTTGGCTCACCCTTTCGGCGGCAGCCTTACGGGCGGATTCCAGGGCGGCATCGCGCTCGGCGTTCCACTGCTTCATCCGCTGTTCGCGTATCTTGTAGATTTCGGCCCGGGCCTCCCGTAACCTCGCGGCGTGTTCGGCGGCCTGCTGCTCGGCGCGCGCGATGGCCCTCTGGGCCTCTTCCAGGACGCCGTCGGTGAGGGCGCGCCGCTGCCTGAGGGCAGCCGAAAGCGGGCGTTGCACCAGGAACTGATAGGCCACGACCAGCACGATGAAGAGCAGAGCCGTGGGAATCGAGCCGAGGAGAAAGTCTCCGACGGACTGCAACAGCCCTTCCTGGGCTTGGGGCGCTTGCATCACGGCTACAGCCGTGGCCCAATGGATCCCGATTTGGTGAAGAGTTGTTTGCATTGTGGCAAGGGCTCTGCTTCCGCCGTTCAATAAGGTTTACCACGGTGGGACATATTTTTTGTAACAGTGGCGCACCGCGAAGTCAACGCATCCGAAGCGCTTTATTCCACCTTTTGTGACTGCGGTCACTGCGCTCGGCGCAGACGCGAAAAAAAGGCTTGATTTTGTTCGAAACTGGCCTAAACTAGGCTTACCACCTAGACCCGGACCAGGGTCCGGCGGGCAGTCAGCTTCGGGAAATCCTTCCACTCCCGATGTTGGCTGCCCGCCTCTTAGTTGCAGCTTACAGCATTTAGTTATCTTATCGGTCCTAGGCCCCCGGATCGTTCCTTCCGGATTTCGGCCCTGTCATCCACGATCGAGAGTCCAGTTATGTTATGGGGATATACGGCGACTAAATGCATTTAACCTGCCTCCAGGGGCATAAGGTTAGAGCTAAGAGCGAGCCTGAATCCTCTGGCTTGAAGTTGCAGGCCGCCTGTTACCGCCTGAACCCAACGACCTGCCGGTCCACTGTCAGCAGTCCATGTGCCCGCAGCCAGTTTTCCAGTAGGTTTGGCCATAAGTCGAGAGACGGGTCGCCCTTGCCCAGGCCGCTGCCATGCGCCCCATTGGCAAAGACGTGATACTCGGTTGAGACGCCGGCCTTCACCAGAGCCTCGAAAAAGGCTAGGCTCTGCTGGATGGGAACCAGCTGATCGTTAAAAGTGTGATAGATAAAGGTCGGAGGGGTGTCCTTAGTCACAAACAGCACCGGGTTAAACCGGGCTGTGAGGGCAGTGCATTGGTTCTCCAGGTGGAACTCCTTGCAGTAATTCAAGTGGGAGTAATTGGTGCTTACGGCGCCGATCCAGGGATAGCCGAGGACTAGGTAATCCGGGCGGCTGGAGACGCGTTCAACCGGGTCCATGGCATGGGGGTTGCCGGGCACCGGTTTGGTGGCCGCAAGCGCCGCCAGGTGGCCGCCGGCCGAGAAACCAATCACGACGATCCGGTTGGGAGCAATGTGGTACTCCGCGGCGTGAGCCCGCACCGTCTGGATGGCGCGCCGCGCGTCGATCAGCGGTGTGGGCAGCAGATAGCCGTGCGAGGGCAGCCGGTAGGTCACCACGAAGGCGCGGAAGCCCCTGGCCGCGAACCAGTTAGCGATCTCGTCGCCCTCCACGTTGCCGGCCAGCACGCTATAACCGCCGCCCGGAAAGATCACCACCGCGGAGCCGTTCGCCGAGCCGTCGGCCGGATTGAAGATGGTGATCGCGGGGATATCGGCACAGCCATCGCCCTTGGCGCCGGGCGCCGCCCCGGGCCACAGCCGGATGGTCTGGATACCCAGAAAGGGGTTGTTGTCGCCGACCGTTGTGCAGGCGGACATTTGCGCCGAGACAGTAGAGCAGGCCAGGGCTGCCGCAGTCAGAAGAATAAATAGCTGTTTCATTGGAGACCTCGATATCGTTCGGGAGGATTATAAGGCCAGGGGGCAAGGATCAGGGGCCGAACTTAAGGAGGTTAAGTCCGGCTAATTTGACCCGGCTCTGCCCTCGCGGCGTCCGACCTTACTGCCAGCGCCCCATCCATGGCCAGAATGTGCGCCGAATAGTAGCTGCTGAGGAGTCGGCGACTATGCGGGCGCCTGTAATCTGGGTTGGTGCGGCTTGGCAGCCTCAGACGCGCCCAGAGCACAAGGGGGGGCCAATGCATGTACCCTATGCGAAGAAGTGGCAGAAGGAGACTGATAAGCTTCGCAAAGTCGCGCTCAAATGCTGCCTTACTGAAGAGTTCAAATGGAGCAAGCCCTGTTTCACCTTCATGAAGAAAAATGTAGCCGTCGTCATTCCGCTGCGCGACTCGTGCGCGCTCTCGTTCTTCAAGGGCGCTCTCCTCAGGGATCCAAAGAGAATTCTCCAACGGGTGGGCGAGCATACGCAGGCTGGGCGCTGGATTAAGTTCACCTCGGTCAAAGAGATCATTGCCGTTCAGTCGACCCTAAGAGACTACGTTTATGAGGCCATTGAACTGGAGGAATCGGGCAGGAAAGTGAAGCTGAAGAAACCGGCCGGTTACCCTATCCCTGAGGAGCTGCAGACTCTGTTAGATGAGAACGCAGCTCTCAGGATGGCATTCGACGCGCTGACCCATGGCCGCAGGAAGTCTTACATCTTCCACATATCGAGCGCAAAGCAAGCAAAGACGAGGGCATCCCGGGCAGCCAGGTGTATGCCGATGATCCTGAGCGGACGGGGCTTCAATGAATTGCCTCGCTGAAACTTGACCAGCAAGTCTTCAGGAATGCCCCGGTCAATAGCCGACTGCGCCTCCGGCACGGCGGCAGTTCTTCACTTACCGTCGGCCTTTGATCCCTGGCCCCTGAAACCTGACTCCCGTTTTACAGCCAAAGGGCAGTATGTCCCTGGCAGGAAATGCCGGCCTGCTCGCAGAGGGTTTCGGCCAGCTCCAATCCGTATCGGGCGAAGTAGTAGGCAGCCCCGTGGACCCGTTCCTGCAATGCGCCGGTGGGATAAAGCGCCTGATGGATGGTTTCGGCGTGGCGGCCCAAAGCGGCCTCGCGCTGAAGCTGAAAGTTGGCTGCCAGGTGGCGCAGGCGGTTCATCTGATAACGCATCTTGCTGGCTGCGGTTTCGGCCGAGCGGCCCAGCCCGGCGTCCTGGGCGTGCATCCATTCGAGCAGTGAGCTTAGCTCGCTGTCGAGGGCGCTTCCGGCCGCAGCGAGCTTGGCCTTGGCTTCGGGCGCCAGCCTGCGGTCGGCCAAAAGTTGCGCCAGTCCGGCTGAATCCCGGCTGAAAACCTGCTCCAGCGTTAGCTCGTGTTTGCGCAGTATTTCGCCGATCGATGGCTCGATCAGGCTGGCCGAGAATCGCGGCGCGGACGGCGTGGTCCGGCCCAGGATGCGCTGATAGAGCACAGAGTTTTGCGCAAAGTAAGCGATCTCCGCCGGACCGCCCACCACCAGCGACGATGACAGCAGAAAGTCCTGGAAAACTGGCCGAAGCAGCGCCGAAGGCGAGATGCGCTCCGGTTCGGAGTCCAGGATTCCAGCAAGTTCCTCGGTGGAAAAGCTCTTCCGTCCACCGTCTCCCGCTGTTTGCCAAAGCCCGCCCGGCTCGGCTGCGGTGGGCGCCATGCGCTTCAGGGCCAACCGCGCCCCACTTTCCTCATCGATCAAAAACAGCAGGCTTGACTGCGAGCCGACGGCCACCTGAGCGTGATAACCCGCGGCATCGAGAGCGCGATTGCGTTCGAGCAGGGCCGCGTGCAGCTCGTCAGCGCGCTCCATGGCTGCCCGAAGCACTGGCGCGCCCAGGCGATGAACTGCGCGGCTGCTGGCATCCAGGATGAGCAATCCCTGCGCGGAGAAGACCTTGGCGTAAAACTCCCCAAAGGCCTGCGCGAAGGTGCGTCCTGGCCGGTAGGCGCGGGTCATCTCCTCGGCGGCTTCGGAGAATCCCAGCAGTTCTCCCGCGCGTTCCAAGAGAGGAAGAATCGAGTCGTCAAGAGCCACGCCGCCCACCGGAACCGGCGCCTCCGGCGCGCTGGTATAGATCAGCTTGGCCAGCTCCCTCCCGGCAGGAAAGGTGACGCGGTTGATCTCGGCAAAGTCGTGGTCCTCGCTCGCCAGCCAGAAGATGGCCGCGTGGGGATGGCCTTCGGCTGTGGCCTGGCGCGCGCGGGCGATCGCGGTGGCGGCTTTGAAGGGCGTAAACAGCGGCCCGCCGAAAAGGCCCACCTGCTGGCCGGTAACTACGGTCCCCGCACCTTGGCTCAGCGCTTCGAGCACGGGCGCGGCCGCAGGCGATGGATTCTGCGCGCCGATCAGAGCCACCAACTCTGGCCAATGCGCCGGCAGTGCAGGCCGCTGCTGATCTCCGGCTTCAGCCGCCATCCAGGGATAGAAAGGGCGCACCGCCGGGTCGGCGGCGCAAAAATCCGCGAAAAGCCGGTGATGCCCCGGCGCTACAGTCATGGGGTAACGCTCTGCGGTCGGCAACTCGTTCACCTGCGGTTCAATGATCTCAAGAGGAAGTCCAGGCGTTGCTGCAGAATCAAAGTTCGGCTCTTCATAAGGATGCCACGCCGGGGCAATCGATGCATAACTGCCGCCCCTTGAAAGCGACGACAGCCATGCTGCGTATACTCTTCTTGGACCGCCCTCAATTGCGGCCTCGGTAAACTGCGCTGAGACACGGGAGTTGAAATGCTCAAGAATAAGAAGATGAAGATCAAGAATCCGGTAAAAACAAAGGCTGCCGCAGCCCGTCAGGCCGCAATCGCTCAGCCGAGGAGGCTCAAGCTCTCCAAGGCAAAGAAGAGGACGAAGACCATTTCCGCCGATGCCACCGCGGAGACTGCCCAAGTGCTTCGTTCCCAAGCCGTCTACCAGGGGCCGCTTTTCCGCGTCCTCCAAGAGAAGATCATCGAGCCCGGCGGCAAGCGGAGCGACCGCGATGTGATTCGTCACAACGGCAGCGTGGTCATGCTCGCGCTCGACAACTCCAAAAACAAAAAGGATCCCTGGGTGGTGATCGAGCGCCAGTACCGCCATGCCGCCAGCCAGTTACTGTGGGAACTGCCGGCCGGCACCCTCGAACCTGGAGAGGACCCGCTGGCGGGCGCACAGCGCGAACTGGCAGAGGAGACCGGGTACACTGCTCGCAAATGGCGGCCGTTGCTGGAGTACTACGCTAGTCCGGGCTTTTTGGGCGAGTCGATGAAGGTTTTTGTGGCCGAGGGCCTGACCGCTGGCGAGGCGCGCCCGGAGGATGATGAGCAGATCGAACTCCGCCTGGTCAAGCTTTCCGATCTCCTTAAGATGATTGAAAAAGGTGCCATCCTGGACGGCAAGACCTTGGCCAGCGTCCTCCTCTACGCACGGCTGACCGCCGGCAGGAGAAAGAAGTAAGGCCAGGGCTGGAGGGTCTTGCTGATCATGCCTCCTCCCCGTCCCTAAACCCTTCTTGCTCCCAAATGTCACTTTGTGGAACTTTTAAACGCAACGTCGAAAAACCTTTCCTGAAAATTTCACGTCTTAAGAAATTGACTGGTGGAGGAAATCCCCCTTCATTCACCATATCCCCGCACGACTTAAGGAAGGCAGGACCTGTGGCTCAGTACAAAGGAAAGGTTAAGTGGTTCAATAACGCCAAGGGTTACGGATTCATCGGACGCGAAGATGGACCGGATGTATTCGTTCACTATTCCGCCATTCAGTTGGATGGGTACAAGACGCTTAAAGAAGGCGATGAAGTAGAGTTTGACATCGTAGAGGGCCAGAAGGGCCCGCAAGCGGATGCCGTAGTTCGTTTCCGGGATAGCGCTCACACGGCGGCTTGATTCTGTCTGGAACTGGGCGTCGGCGCAAGACCGCTGCCGGGCGGGGACCAGATTGTGTGCCCGGTAGCGTCTTTGACGCCACATGGCGGACTTTCGGCCAGATCCTGCGCCTTGGGCGCGGGGCGCTTTGAGTTGCCGTGGCTGGTGACCGCTCAAGCCTCCATAACCTGCCAATTTCCGTTCGCCTCTTTGCTGCAAATGACCGATACTGCAGGCGGGAGCTCTGTGTCCGTGCACAACCCAGTTGACAACCGCATCGCGGCACGCCTTCTGGTGGAGACGGCTGATCTGCTCGAAGTTGACGGAGGCGACAGCTTTCGGATCCGCAGCTATCGCCGCGCGGCCGAGGCCGCCGAGGAAACCACAGTGGACCTGGCAGCCGTCGCGGACGACGCCGCGCGCCTGCTTGAAATCCCCGGCATCGGCAAGAGCATGGCCGCCCACCTCCAAGCAATCTTCTCCACCGGCAAGCTGCCTCTCCGCGAGGAGTTGCTAGCGAAGTACGGCGAAGGCATTCTGGAATTGCTCAAGTTGCCTGGCATGGGCCCCAAGACGGTGGCCCTGCTATGGACCGCGGCCAAAATCTCCAGCGTCGATCAGCTTGCCGAAGCCATTGAAGCTGAACGCTTGAACGGTCTGCCCCGCATGGGCGCCAAGCAGATTGAAAAGTTGCGCAAGGGCATCGACGACTACCGCCGTTCCGCCGGCCGCTACCGCATCGATGTGGCTGAGGAGCAGGCACGCCGCATTGTCGCGTATCTCCGGGAGTTTCCCGGCATCGAGCGTGTAACCTCCGCGGGCTCGCTGCGCCGCGGGCGCGAAACCGTGGGCGACCTGGACCTGCTGGTGACAGGACCCGCCTGCCAGCCGGAACATACCGCCGCAGCCGTCGAGCACGTGGCCGCCTACCCCGGCATCCATGATCTGATCGCCAAGGGTGAGAACAAGGTGAGCTTCCACGTGGAACATGGCTTGCAGGTGGACGTGCGCCTGCTGCCCACGGCCTCCTACGGCGCTGCCCTGCAATACTTCACCGGCTCCAAGGCGCACAACGTCTCGCTCCGCCAGCGCGCTTTGAAGATGGGCTACACGCTCAACGAGTGGGCGCTGGCGCGGCTGGAAGACAATGTGCCCGTGGCCGCCGCCACAGAAGAAGAGATCTACTCCGCCCTCGAAATGGACTGGATGCCCCCGGAGATGCGCGAGAACCTGGGCGAGATTGAAGCTGCGGCCCGGCACGCTTTGCCCCGCCTCGTGGCAGCCGATGACCTCCGCGGCGATCTGCACATGCACACCACCGCCAGCGACGGCCGCAATTCTATCCGGGAGATGGCTGAAGCGGCACTGGCTTGCGGCTTTCGCTACATCGCCATTACCGACCACTCCAGCAACTTGGCCATGACCGGCGGTCTGGATGAGAAACGCGCCCTCGAACAGATCCGCCGCATCCGCGAGGTCGATCGCGCCATGCAGGGCCGTATCCGCGTCTTCGCGGGCATCGAGGTGGACATCCTGCCCGATGGCGCGCTCGATCTCGACGACGAGGTGCTGGCCCAGATGGAGGTGGTCATTGCCAGCGTGCACACGCGCTTTGAGCAGAGCAGGGAAGAGATGACTATGCGCATCTTGAAGGCCATTGAAAACCCTTGTGTACGAATTCTTGGCCATCCCACCGGACGGTTGCTGCTGCGCCGCGAGCCCTTCGCGCTCGAGATGGGGGCCGTCATCCGCCGCGCCGTCGAGTTGGGGGTGGCCATGGAGCACAATGCCGCGCCCGAGCGTCTGGACCTATGCGACCACGACCTGCGCCTGGCCAAGGAACTAGGCTGCCGCATCGTGATCTCCTCGGATTCTCACGATGCCCGCAACCTCGGGAAGATGGGCTACGGTGTGCGGCAGTTGCGCCGTGCATGGCTGGAGCCCAAAGACGTCCTCAACACGTGCGATGCGGAGGACTTTCTGGCGGCATTGCGACCGCGGCCTTGACGGGCATGAACAACCTGCGTCTTTAACCTCAACCCCAAACCATTCCGCTCCAGGACGAGGGGTTCGAGAAATAGAAATTGGAATTGTGCGCGGACCTGTTCGAATGGATCTAAGATAATGGCGCTATGAGCCTGCTGCATCAAAACAGCGCGGACGAGATGGATGACGCCGCGCGCGGCGAAGAGCTGACCAAGGGCACGAGCCATGTGGTGGTGGCGACGATCATCGCGATCGTGGTCGTCACCGTGCTCATTGCCATTTACGTGATTGTCGGGCAAAAGCCCCCCCTGGCTACGGGACAGGTCGTGGGCCTCTGGGTACACCCTATGCACACTGAAACCTCAGGCTTCGATGCCGCCGGTGTACCGATGCCCAAGGAAACCTTTGACCAGGTGCTGGTTTTTGCTGAAGTGCGGCTGCACAATCAGAGCAAGCAGCCGCTCTTTCTCACCAATATCCTCACCAACGCCACTTTCGGCGACGGCGTTCACTCCAGCTATGCGGCTCCACGACCCAACTTTGAGCAGGTGTTTCTCGCCTATCCTCACATCCCCGTTCCGCACGGCAGGCCCTTGGCGCTCGACGAGACCATCGAGCCGGGACAGACGGTGGAAGGAAGCTTCCTTTGCGCCTTCCGCATGACCAAGCAGCAGTGGGACACGCGCAAAGACCTGAATTTCACCTTCACCTTCCGCTACGAGCCCAACCTGGTGCTCACCCCGTCCGTCCCCATTGTTGAGCAGTAGTTAGGGGATCAGTCTCCCGAGCAGGCTCTTCTTTTTGCTCTTGGCGCTCCCGGAATTCTGTGCGGGACCATTTGCCCCATGCACGGCCGGCGGAACGGGCGCGCTCTTGGGCACGGAAAGATAGCCCGAAACCTCCTTCTTGGACCGGATTGAATTCACCACAACCTCGTACAATTCCGGATTCTTGCCGCTGTAGAACTGCAGCGGCTCATCGAGGTTCCTGTTCTTCTTCACGTATCTCCGGTCGTCGGCAAAGACGTACAGGGTAAACGCGCTCTGCTTCGGGTTGGCGCTCCTCAGCTCCAGACTGATCGTGCCCACCGGCTTCCGTCTTCCCTTATAGAGCGTGAACTCGTAGTAGTTGCGGTCGCCCCGTTGCTCCAGCAGCACCAGTTGGCTGTGGTTGCGGGCGATCAGAGTGTTCTGGTTGTTCAGGTCTCCCCTCATGGACTGTAGCTGGCTGAGGGCGTTGGCCAGGTCGCTTTGCGTCTTGGTCAAATCGGTCTTCACCCCACCCACATCGGTCTTCACGTTGGAGACTTCGCCGGAAACGGCGCTCACCTGCTGAGCAGTTTGCTGCTGCGCATTTTCCAGCCTCCGGCTGTTCGCCTCCTCGGCTTGCTCGCGACGCAGGATCCGCTGGGCCTGCTCGTCCATCTGCTTCTGGGTTAACCCCAGCGATTTACCCAGTTCATCGGTGGCCACGCGCAATCGGGCGTCGGTTTCGCGCAGACTCGCGGCCAGTTGTGCGTTGCTCTGTTGGGCGGTGGTAAGCTCCGCTTGCTGATTTGTCAGCCGGCTGCCCAGCGCATAACACCAGATCAGGCCAGCAACAGCCGCCAGCAACGCTACTGCGAGCACTGCTAGCAGCGCTCCCGAATAGGTTCTGGGCGTATCGTCAATCTCACTCATTCCTTGCCTCTCATCCTCGGGCGGTCCATCCTCGACACATCGTCCGGAATGGCCCCCTTACGCTATCCGAATTAGACGCATTCTCAAGGAGGCTCTTTCCCTTGCCTCCGAACTCTCCCTCAACGGCACGGCAAATAAGTCCCCGGCTCAGCTTTGGGAAGCCCAGCTTCATACGGTCCCAGGAATCTTACAGAATATAAGATGCCGACGGACCGTGCGAGGGAATGCCTGCTTTCTTGTCAGCCATTTACCGGCTGCTCCCCCCGCTGGACACTTGGGAAGCTGCGTCGCTGACTCGGCCTGCCTTGGCTGGGTTGGGGCGAAAGAGCTTCCCAGCCATGGAAATCGACGATGGCCTTGGGCGCGAGCCTGGCGGTGCGATCGCGAGCCAGGCGGCTCGCCCGCAGGGGGGGGAACAGCTGACCTGTACCGCAATGCACCCCGCAAACGCTATTGCGCGCCCTTCTGGTCCAGCTTCCCACACTCTGTCTCACCCTTCGTGACAAGCTTCGAATCCGTGGGTTATAAACATCTTTTGGCGTACTTTTCGACGCCGGTTCAACTCTTTTGAGACCGCCGCTCCACCGCCGCTGGTAAGTAAATCATTCGTAAGGGGGAAATCCAGAAGTTATGTCAACCGCTGTCGCTGGGAAGGGCCTGGAAGGAGTGGTCGCTACCAATTCCGGAATCTGTTGGATCGACGGAGAGGCCGGCGTGCTGGCCTACCGGGGAATCGATATTCATGAGCTGGCCGGAAATTCGACCTTCGAAGAGACCACCTATCTGCTTTGGAAAGGCCTTTTGCCCACCCGGTTGGAGCTGCGGGAGTTCGAGGCGCAGCTTGCCCTGGCCCGAACTCTTGACCCGCACATCTTCGAGATGCTGCGCGGCTTTCCCAGGTCGGCCACGCCCATGGAGGTGTTGCGCACAGCGGTCTCCGCGCTCAGCTTTTACGATGCCGACGAAAAAGACAATTCGCATGACGCCAACCTGCGCAAGGCCTACAACCTGACCGCGCAGATTGCTATGATCGTGGCCATTTACGACCGCCTGCGCAAGGGCAAAGAAATTGTTGCCCCCGACCGCTCGCTTTCGCACGCCGCCAACTTTCTGTGGATGCTGAATGGCGTCAAGCCTTCCGAGACAGCCACCCGGACGCTCAACACCGCGTTGATCTTGCACGCCGACCACGAGCTAAACGCCTCCACTTTCGCCGCCCGCGTCATTGCTGCCACACTCTCTGACATCCACTCTGCCATCACCGGCGCCATCGGCGCCCTCAAGGGCCCGCTGCACGGCGGCGCCAATGAAGGCGTCATGCGCATGTTGCTGGCCATCGACAGGGCTGGTGCCGATCCCGTGGAGCACGTCAAGAACATGCTCGCTGCCAAGCAAAAGGTCTCCGGCTTCGGCCACCGTGTCTACAAAACCGAAGATCCTCGTGCCACGCATCTGCGCCGCATGAGCGAGCAGTTGGGTAAGGATGCCGGGCAGACAAAATGGTTCGAGATGTCGCGCGCCATTGAGCTCTATATCAACCAGGAAAAGAAGCTCAACGCTAACGTGGATTTTTACTCGGCCTCGACTTATGCCATGTTGGGCATCGACATCGATCTTTATACGCCCATCTTTGCCATCAGCCGCATCGCCGGCTGGGCCGCGCACGTCATCGAGCAGTTGGACGACAACCGCCTCATCCGGCCTCGCGCCGAGTACGTCGGGCCGCACTATCCCGCGCGCTATATCCCCGTCGAACAGCGGGGGTGAGGAACGCGCTTGATTTAGGTGGGCTGTCCCGGTTGGCTTCAGCTCACCTTTGCCGCGCCTTCCACATCGAATAAAGCCCCCAGGCCGCCACCGTGCAATTGTCGCGGATGAGGCCATCAAGTATCATCTGCTCGAATTCCTGCACCGGAACCGAATGCGCCACCAAGTCGTGTTCCTCAGCGTCGGGTTCTTTGGCTGTAGGTGTCAGCCCGGTCGCCAGGAAGACGTGCTGCTTTTGCCGCAAAAGACCGTAGGCGATCCAAAGCGTGCCCAGCAGTGTCATGCGCGCCGCATGTAGTCCCAGCTCCTCGCGCAGTTCGCCACGCGCCAGCTCCTCGGGCGAGTCAATATCCATCTCCCAGCTCCCTTGCGGCAGTTCGAGGGCGCGCTCCTCGATGGTGTACCGGAACTGCTCCACTAGCCAGATGTGCCCATTCTCCATGGGCAGAATAATGGCGGAATCGTCCTTATCGACCACGCCGTAGATCCCCTTTTCGCCGTTTGAGCGCAGAATCTGGTCTTCGCGCACGCGCATCCAGTGGTTGCGGTAGACCTCGCGGCTGGAGAGCGTCGTAATGCTGCGGTTAGCTGGGCCTTCGGCCAACTTCATGGGTCTCCTTCAAACTACGATGAATAACGTACCTCGGTAGAGAAGCGTGATCCTGGCACCAGGCAACATAAGAAGAACTGGCGGCCCGAACAGGCGCGATGATTGATGGGTGGCCACGCGTTTCATCTCTGATGCTGCCGGAAGCGCCGCAAACGGCCAACCAGTGAGGCCGGCCCACTCACTCTGAGTCTTACCGTGTTGCCCTCGTACTCCCGTGCGTGCACAATCATTCCCGCGTCGATGGCTGCCAGCACAGCGCCCTCTTGCTGTGGAACCCACAGCTCTGCTTCGATCATCGGATCGGACTGGACAGCATCATCGATCGCCTTCAGCAGATCTTCCATTCCGTCGCCGGTGAGCGCTGAGACGGCCACCTCGCCGTGTGCCTGCGCACTCGCTCTGAGCAGCTTCCGCTCCTCTTCGTCCAGCAGATCGATCTTGTTCAGCACCTCGATGCGCGGCTTCGTCAACACCTCCAGCTCGCCCAGTACTTTTTCCACCTGCTGCTTTTGTTCTTCCGCGTAGGCGGCTGCCGCATCGCGCACGTGAAGCAATACCTCGGCTTGCGCCACCTCTTCCAGCGTGGCGCGAAAGCTGGTCACCAGCGTGTGGGGTAGATTGCGGATAAAACCTACCGTGTCCGACAGCAGAACCTTGCGCCGGCTGGGAAGCGAGAGGCCGCGGAGTTTCGGATCCAGAGTGGCAAACATGCGCGACGACGCCAACACTCCGGCGCCCGTCAGGCAGTTGAACAGCGTGCTCTTGCCGGCATTGGTGTAGCCCACCAACGCAACGGTGGGTACTGGAACTGCCTCGCGCCGGCGGCGGTGCTCTCCTCGTACCCGGCGTACCGCATTCAAATCCAGCTTGAGCTGTTCCATACGGCGCTGTATGCGGCGCCGGTCGGTCTCGAGCTGAGTCTCACCGGGGCCTCGGGTGCCGATCCCGCCGCCAAGCTGCGACATCGACTTGCCCCTCCCGGCGAGCCGCGGCAGCATGTACTCCAGTTGAGCCAGTTCTACCTGCAGTTGTCCCTCGCGCGTCCGTGCGTGGCGGGCGAAAATATCCAGGATCAATTGCGTCCGATCGAGCACGCGGCAGGGCAGGGCGGCCTCGAGATTCCGCAACTGGGTGGGCGTCAGATCGTGGTCGAAGAGCACCAGATCGGCTTCGGTTGACGCTGCCACACCGGCGACCTCCGCAACCTTGCCCGAGCCGATCAGCGTGGCCGGATCGGGCTTCGGACGTCGTTGGAGCAACTCAGCGACTACCGCGCCGCCCGCGCTCGTAACCAGTTCGCGAAACTCCGCCAGCGAGGCGTGGGCGTCCAGCCCGCTCGCCCCGCGAGAGATCCTTCCCGCAGCATTTCTAAAAGAAGAAGCAGGGAAGGACTCCGCCGATTCCGGCAGAGTTTCCCGCGAGGATCCGGAGAACCGGCTCGTCGCTACCGCTCGCGCACCAGCGAGACTTCCACGCTGGCCAGCGGGCCGGGCCTCGAAGTCCACTCCCACCAGAACCGCGCGCTCCTGCTTTTCACCCTGCTGCGGAAGATTTTCCGAGGCGATCTTCGAAGCGATATGCACCTGCGCAGAACCGCCCGAGCCCGTCACTGTCGAAGACTCATGTCTTTGCAGCCCGAAGCCCGATACGGCCGTGGGGAACTCCGGCCTATCGCAGGCCTCAGCGGCTCGACCCTTCTTGCCTGCCAATCCTGGCTGCCCCTGGACGCTACCGCTGATCCGCCGCCACGGACGAGGCCGGCACGACAACTGGGGCTGGGCCCAGCCCCGCCGCTCCCGTCGGCCGGTGCTCCGCGTGCATCGATGTGCGGTTGCTCACAACCGTCGAAATCGCATGTTTGAAGATCAATTGTTCCTGGCTGTTGTTTTCAAGCAACACGGAATATTTGTCGAAGGACCGGATCCTTCCGGTCAGCTTGACGCCGCTGACCAAATAGATCGTAATCGGGGTTTTGTCCTTGCGAACCGTGTTCAGAAATGTGTCTTGAATGTTTTGTGCCGGCTTGGGTTCCATGTGCCGATCTCCTGTTTCCTCATTGAAGTTTGAGTTCCAGCTCCATGTGCGTACAAATACAAAATCAGGCACTCGACCCCGCTGCCTCCGGAGCCGTCCTCTCCCACAATGTCACTCAGTATAGCCTTTTGTGACTCTTTTCGACAGGCCGGCTGCATTGCTCCTTGCCATCAGGCCCCTGAACGCCTTCTGTTTCTGAAACCTGCCCGCGCCTGCTGGTACCATACATGCGTGCCAGCCCCCGTCATTCCACGCCATATCGCCCCTCCCGGAACCCCGCCCATTCGTGTTCCTATGTTGGATCTCAAGCGCCAGTACGAGCCAATCCACGCCGAACTGCTGGATGCAATCTCTCGTGTAATCAACGAACAGCATTTCATTCTTGGCGACCCGGTGGCTGCCTTCGAGCGCGCCGCGGCTGGGCAGTTAAATGTGGCGCACGCCGCTGGGTGCTCGTCAGGCACTGACGCCCTCTGGCTGGCGCTTGCGGCCGCGGGTATTGGTGCTGGCGCCTTGCACCGTGAGCCAAGCCCGGTCCGCTCTGACTCGGGCGTGACCGTCGTAACTACTCCCTTCAGCTTTTTCGCCTCGGTCAGTTCGATTCTTCGCGCCGGAGCCATTCCGCTCCTGGCCGACATTGATCCCATTACCTTCAATCTCTCGCCCGCCGCTGTCGAAGCTGTGCTGAACAGCCCGCGCGGCGCAACGGTGCGCGCTATTCTCCCTGTGCATCTCTTCGGCCAGTGCGCCGATTTTTCTTCTGGGTTCGGTCGAGGGCGTGGGTTGACCGTGATTGAGGATGCCGCCCAGGCATGGGGCGCGGAATGGAATGGCGTAAAGGCCGGCGGTCTGGGCGATGCAGCCGCCTTCAGCTTTTATCCCACCAAGAACCTCAGCGCCGCGGGTGATGCCGGCTTGGTCGCCACCAACTCCGATGAGCTAGCCGACCGCGTACGGATGCTGCGCCAGCACGGAATGCGCCGCCGTTACCACCACGACGAACTGGGCTGGAACGCTCGCATGGACGGCATGCAGGCCGCCATTCTCAATGTGAAGCTCAAGTACATCGCGGGTTGGAATGAAGCCCGTCGCGCCGTGGCCGCCCGTTACCATGCGCTCTTCGCAGGCGCGGGGATTGCCGAAAGTGGGCCTTATCCCAAGCACGGTGTCGTATTGCCGTGCGAGGTTGCGAGCAGACGCCACGTATGGCACCAATATGTCCTCCGCGCTCCGCGCCGCGACGCTCTGCGCGAGTTCCTTGCCGCGCGCGGCATCGGCTCAGAGGTCTACTATCCCATCCCGCTGCATCTGCAGGAGGCGCTTAAAGGCCTGGGTTACAGCGAAGGCGATTTTCCTGAGGCGGAGCGAGCCGCTCGCGAGGTTCTCGCCCTGCCTCTCTTTCCCGAACTGCGCGAAGACGAGCAGCTGGCCGTGGTGACTGCCATCGCTGAATTCCTGAGTTAACCGCAGCATTGCCGATAGCCGAGTGGTCGAGATCGCGCGGCGCGGTGTGCCCCAGATCGCGATTTTAAAGATATGCGGACCGCAAGCACGATCAAACAAAATCCGCAGTCTCGGTCTAGGATTTCTTGAAGCGGGAAACGATGGCCTCGGCGCCTCGCGCCAGAATCACCGCATCCACGCCTGCGGCCGTGAAGTTGAATCCCATCTCGAAGAAGCGCTCCGCATCATCGAGGTTGGCCGTGAGTGTGCCCGCTGATTTGCCTGCTGAGCGAATGCGCTTGCAGCCCTCCGCCACCGCTGCCTGAACGTCGGGGTGCTTCGGATTGCCGAGATGCCCCATATCTGCGGCCAGGTCGCTGGGGCCGATGAACATGCCGTCCACGCCCTCGACGGCCGCGATGGCCTCGATCTCCTTCAGTGCGGCTCTGGTCTCCAACTGCACCAGGAGGCACGTGTCCAGGTGCGCGTTGCGGTGATAGCCCTGCATGCGGCCGTAGTCCACTGCGCGCATGGCCGAGGCGGCTCCGCGAACCCCAAGTGGAGGATAGCGGGCCGCGGCCACGGCTTTGCGCGCCTCCTCCGCATTCTGTACGAAGGGAACGATCAGCGAGCGGGCGCCTGTGTCGAGAGCGCGCTTGATGATCACCATGTCGTTCCACGGAACGCGAAAGACGGGCTCGGCTGTGCCCCCACGCATGGCGTACAGTTGGGCCAGCAGTGAAGGAATATCGTTCGGCGCGTGCTCGCCGTCAATCACGATCCAGTCGAAGCCGGTCGTGGCGACAATCTCCGCTGCAATGGGGCTGACCAGCCCACTCCAGAGCCCGAGCTGCCGCTCGCCCTTGGCCAGCGCCTGCTTGAATCGATTACGACCGGAACTTCCTGGCCATTCTGTCATTGTCTGATCTCCTTAAGAAATACAATTCCGGAATGATTCTAATGGAATGCGCCGTTCATGTTGGCGATTCTGTTGGTTGCCGCTTCGGCCGGCCTGGGCTTTATGCCGCCGAGGAGCGGGCAAGAAACGTTAGCTACATGGCTTAAGCCTGGGCAAGGAAGCCCCATGCCGCAAGCCCAGTCCCCCAAAGGGAGCGCAGGAAAGATCTGCGGATAAGCCAATGGGCAAAGCCGCCGGACAATTCTTCTGGCGTACTACACAGTCGTGGACTGCATTGGCCTCTGGCGCTTTCCACGGGATCGTTGGCTCATTCCGCAGTTGCTTCTGCAGGTCCGGCAATCTCCAGCCGCTTGATCTCGCCCACGATGGGTCCATAACTGAGGATGGCGCAGAAAGCAACCAGGCTCACGAAGATGAGCGCTCGGTTGTAGGAGTGGGTCTTCTCGACGATCGTTCCGATAATCAGCGGCGTGGTCACGCCGGCCATGTTGCCGCACAGGTTGAAGAGGGCTCCGTTCATGCCCACCATGCCCTTGGGCGACATGTCGGTAATCACGCTCCACCCCAGCGCGCCAATGCCCTTGCCGAAGAACGCAATCGACATGAGCAGCAGCATCAGGGCCTGCGCGCGCGCATAGTTGCAGAAAATCATCGTCATCGCCAGCCCCATGCCCGCCATGATGGGCAGTTTGCGCGCGAAGCTGAGCGAGTGACCGCGCTGGAGCAGCCGGTCGCTGATCACGCCGCCCAGGATTCCGCCAACGCCCCCGCACAGCCCTGGCACCGCCGCCGCCAGCCCCACCTTGATCACCGACATGTGCCGCGCCTGCGCCAGGTACAAAGGAAACCAGGTGAGAACGAACCACGTGAGCGTGGTAATGCAAAACTGGCCGATGTAAACGCCCACCAGCATGCGATGGCTCAGCAGCATCTTCACCGTGCCCCAGGTCAGCGTATTCTTTCCAGTCTGCGCGTCGGTATTCACCAGCCCGCCGCCGCGCTCGATCAGCTCGATCTCACCCGGCGAGATGCGCGGGTGCTCTTGGGGCCCGAAGATGTTGGTGAACCAGAGGAGCGAAAACACCGCGCCCAGCGCGCCCATGAACCAGAAACAGCTCTTCCATCCTGCCACGTGAATCAGCCAGCCGAAGATTGGAGCAAAGACGGGCAACGCGAAGTATTGGCTGGCATTGAAGATGGCTGCTGCACGCCCGCGCTCCCCGGCCGGAAACCAGGCGGTAACGATGCGGCCGTTGCCGGGGAACACCGGTGCCTGCGCCAAGCCCGAGAAGATCCGGAGCAGAAAGATCGCGGTGAAGGCCTCGCTCGCCTTCAATTCTCCTGCCCAGCCAACTAAAAATGCGAAGGTCGAAAAGAGGATGATGCTGATGCCGTAGACGCGCTTCGATCCAAAGCGGTCCAGCAAGCCGCCCGCCGGCAATTGCCCCAGCGCGTAGGACCACCCGAAGCCGGAAAACAGATAGCCGATGCGCTCCGGGTCCAGGTTCATCGCCTTCGGCATCGCTGCAGCCGCCTGGGAAAGCGCTGAGCGGTCGCCATAACTGAAGCAGCTCACCGCGAACAGAATGGCAACGATCAAATAGCGAATATGCGTGGTTCGATCGGCTCGCGGCAAAGTCATTTCCTTCACTCTGCCGAGGCCGTCCCGCGCTGAGCTTGATTGCTATCCACAGTATCACCCCCCAAAAATATGCGCTCAGCTCTTCGCGCTCACAGACTGAATCAGTGCGCGAATGTATCCGTAGCAGAATGCAAACGACTGCAGCGAATCCGGATCGGCATTGTCCGCGGCCAGTGGCACATGATCGGGCATCGGCATATGGGGATAGCCGACCTCCTTGTAGACTTGAATCGCCTTGACGAAATCCATGTCGCCTTCCTCGGGGAAGACTTCGGCAAAGAGGCGACGGTCGATGATGTGGGAGAAGAGATCTTTTCCCAGGTATTGAAAGTGGCTAGCGGCCGGAAAAAACCTGGGCCGACCGCTGGAGCCTGCACAACGATTTCGTTCTCTTCAATCCAGGGCCCGTGACTTAAGGCTTCTATTTGCTCCTCACCACCGGCTCACCCACAACATTCAGGTGGATGCGGTAAATGCTGGTACTGGCCGCAATGTAGAGCGTCTTGTGATTGGGTCCGCCCCAGGCCAGGTTGCCCACCGTCTCCGGTGTGCTTATCCGGGCTAGCACCTTCCCTGCGGGCGAGAAGATCCAGATGCCACCGGGCCCGGCGCTGTAGATGTTGCCCTCCATATCCACCTTCATGCCGTCCGGCACGCCGCGCCCCTTCACTGAAGTCGCGTCGTAGAACACCTTCGGGTCCGTCAATGTGCCGTCCGGGCGCACGCGATAGCGCATCCACAGCTTCTGCGGCTGGGAGTTATCCACGTAGAGATACTTCTCGTCGGGTGAAAACGCAATGCCATTCGGCCGCGACAGGTTACTCACCAGCAGTTGGAGCGCGGCGCGGTTAGGCGGGGCGCCGGGCTTCTGCTCCAGCGCATGCGGAATGCGATAAACTCCATTCACCCTCAACTGCTTCAACGGATCCTTGTCGCCCTGCGTTGGCAGCCCGTAGGGCGGGTCGGTGAAATAGAGCGACCCATCCGAGCCGTAGACCAGGTCGTTGGGGCTGTTGAGCTTCTTGCCGTGGTAGCTGTCCGCCAGAACCGTGATCTGGGCATTCGGGCTGAGCGACTCTAAGCGAAACACGTCGCGCCGCGCGTGTCCTGCCACCGTCAGTCTCCCGCGCGCGTCCAGTGTCATTCCATTCGAGCCCGGTTCTGGCCCGGGGTACCGTGTCTTGCCCTGGTAACCACTGGGATGCAGAAAAAGGCTGACGCCCTGCTCCGGTGTCCATCGTTCAATGCTGTTGGCGTGAATCGCCGCAAAGTACAGACCCCCGTTGTCCCACACCGGGCCCTCTACCCACTGGAATCCGGTAACCACGCGCTCCAGCTTCGCGTCCGCTGGGATGATGCGGTCGATGGCAGGATCGAGGCGCTCGATGTTGAGCGGCATTGAGAGCACTGCGGTTGTGGAACTGCTTTGCGCCTTGGGCGCCGGGGCAGCACCATGTTTGCAGCCCGGCAAAAATACGCAAGAGATCGCTAAGGCAATCAGCGCCGGCAGATCGTAAGAATGATTTCTTCTCATTGAATCCTTCCTCCTAGTCCGGAATCGGCCGCGCCGGTTTGCAGGGCGGCTCCAAGTTTCCTTCAGCTCTCAAGGCGCGCTTACTTCGGTTGCACCAACGGCTCGCCCGTAACTTTTAAACGGACGCGATAGATGCTGGAACTGGCTGCGATGTAAAGCGTCTTGCGCCCCGTCCCGCCCCAGGCCAGGTTGGCTGTCACCTCCGGCGTGAAGATCCTGCCCAGCAGTTTGCACGTCGGCGAGAATATCCAAACTCCCCCGGCCCCCGTGCAGTAGACATTGCCTTCCACATCCAGCTTCATGCCGTCTGGCACGCCGGGGTACGGGTCGGAGGTGGCGTCATAGACCACCTTGGGGTCTGTCACCGTGCCGTCGCGCCGCACGCGATAGCGCATCCACACCTTCTGCGGTCCGGAGTTGGCGACGTAAAGATATTTCTCGTCGGGGGAGAAAGCGATCCCGTTGGGCCGCGTCAGATTGCTCACCAGCAGTCGGATCTCGGTGCGCGCGGGCGGGGTGCCTGGCTTTTGATCCAGCGCATGAGGAATGCGGTACACTCCGTTGATTCTTAATTCCCGTGCCGGATCATCTTCGCCTTGCGTCGGCAACCCGTACGTAGGGTCGGTGAAATAGAGCGAACCATCCGAGTGATAGACCACATCGTTCGGGCTGTTGAGCCGCTTCCCTTGATAGCTGTCCGCGAGGACAGTAATCTTTGCGTCGGGGACGAGTGACTCGAATCGATACACATTTCGCCGGGCGTGTCCGGCTACCGTCAAGCGTCCGCGCGCGTCCAGCGTCATCCCGTTCGATCCAGGCTCCGGACCGCCAAACGGTGCGGAACCCAGGTAGCCGCTGGGACGCAAGAAGAGGCTCACGCCCTCGCCCGGCGCCCATTTGTAGATGCTGTTCGCGGGAATATCGGCGAAGTAGAGGCTGCCCCGCTTCCACACCGGGCCCTCGGTCCACGTGAATCCGGTAGCGACTCGCTCCAGCTTCGCTCCGGTGGGGATAATGCGGTCGATGGCAGGATCGGCGCGCTCGATCTTGAGAGGCGTTGAAACTTCAACGGGTGTCGAGTGGGTCCGCGCTGGACCTGTGGCGGCAGCGCCTCGTTTGCCGCCCACCGGATGTTTCCTCTTCATTTGGTTTTCCCTCTGAATCCTGGGTCAGCCGCGCTCGTTTCCAAAGTGGCTTCAGTGTTTCCGTGCTCAGCTTCAGTGTTTCCGTGCTCACTTGAGGATCGTGTCCGCCGCAGCATGCCTTTCCGGTAGAGCAGCTCTGGAATTGCCTTCGAGGAGCCTGCGCTGCAGGAAAATCCTCTTCGAACCCGGCGCATTCATCTTTCGTTGCGTTGCGGAGGGCTGTCAAGGGCTTCTCCGCGGGCGCGTGGCGCGCAAAAGGACGGGCTGCTCAACTCCGTTTGCAGCCGGATCGGTTGTTCGCGGCCCTTGGCAAGCCCCTCGAAAAAGCCCTCGAAAGCGCTTACAATGCAGAATGGAAATGGCTAAAGCGAAAGACAAGACGTTTGAGGTTGCGTGTCCAGACTGCGGTGCGATGCTCAAGATCGACGGCGCGACCGGCCTGGTGGTGAGCCATACCCCGGCCCCGCGCAAGCGCACGTTTGAGGACCTGGGGACTGCCGCCAAGGCCATGCGTGAGCAGGAAGAGCGCGCGGAGTCCATCTTCCGCCAGAGCGTGGACGCGGAAAAGAACAAGGCCGACCTGCTTGAAAAGAAGTTTGCCGAGGCCCTGCGCAAGGCCAAGGACGCTCCCGACGGTAAACCTCTGCGCGACTTCGATCTGGACTGAGAGCCTCTCCAAAGCCGTGCGGGCCGTCTGCCGCGAAAGCTTTCCGTGGCCCGCTCATCTGGGTCATACTACTTGAGACACGCTTCGTTCGCCGTCGCTTGCGCGCATTCGAACTGGAGGAGAAATTATGGTGGTTGTGCCGCTCTCTCAACCCGCGAACGATTCTGCCGGCCGGCCGCCGGCGTCGCGCTCCAATTCCTTGGGCTTGACCCGTGTTGCCGCAGCCGGTTCGCTCACCGCCGGTGGTGTTCTCATGGTGAGCGGCAAGCGTCGTGCGGGATTGGTAGTGGCCGCCTCGGGTACCGCCCTTGCCATGCTGGATCAGCAGGAGACGGTGCGCGCGTGGTGGAACGCGTTGCCCGGCTACATCGCCCAGGTTCAGGAGATGCTTGGCCGCGTGCAGGAAGCGCTCGACACATTCTCCGCCCAGCGCGAAAAGCTGCATAATATCTTGAAGAAGTAGCCCTATCTCATTCTGATATAAGCATATAGGCGCATCTGTTTTGGCCTCGTAGACCCAGCAATATTTACCTTTCCGCAGCCTCGAACGCTGCTCTCCGCGCGCTAATGCCCGGTTTGGATTTTCACCAGCTCCTGTCCGCTGGGCGCTACCATCCGCGTCTGCGGTGCGCGCCAGTGGTCGATGTAGCTGATGCGGTGCACGCAGCCGATGGTGCAATGCGGGGCGCAGCTCTTGGCGGTCAGAAACTCGCGCTTTACGTCCTCGCGCGTGTACTCGGCCAGGGGCACGCC
>JAKABE010000313.1 GCA_021801945.1 Acidobacteriota bacterium | reverse complement strand
AGTCTTTCCGCAGCTCACGAAGCCGCAATCCGTATCACTCTCATTTGCGTTGGAGGGAGAGCATCATTTTCTTCAAGGGGATGCTGGCGTCGGTGCGGCCTCAGTGCCGACTCGAGTTTGGAGGTCCCGCCCTCAACTGTGGCGTTGAAGCGTCCGTGCGGCAGTGGCGGAGGGCAGGCTCTAGACAGCGCACTTTGGTGTCTTCGGTAACATCTGTTTGTAACCGTCGTCCAAAAAACAGGATTACTTGGGTTGCAGTCTACGCGGCCTCAAATTCCCCTTTTTGTGTGAGCGCCAATTGCCGCAATATACCCGATACTGACAGCGGGTGCGTGTACGCCTATGTGTGCAATGGTCAGTTCCCAACTCGCTAAGAATCCGGATCCTGCCTTGCTGCCGGAACTCTTTGACCGCAACCCCGATCCCGCATTGGACGAACTGACCGAGCTGGCCGCTGTGCTGTGCGGCGCAGACTACGCCTATATCGGATGGGCGGACTACGGCCGCCTGTGGTTCAAGTCCCGCTTTGGATTTAAGGCAGGCGATCAGCCGCGCGCGACCACTGCCTGCCAATGGATGATGCAACAAGGCGCGCCAATGCTGGTCCGGGATGCCGGACAGGATACGCGCTTTCCGCCCGATGGCATTCCGCTACCCGGCGTCGAGTCCTGCCGTTCCTACGCAGGAACGCCGTTGATTTCCAGTTCCCAGCAGATGGTGGGCACGCTGGCGGTGCTGGCGCACAAGCCCGGTCAGTTCAAGCAGGAACATCTCACGCTGCTGGAGATTTTGGGCCGGCAGGCCATGACGCGGCTGGAGCTCTATCGCCGCATCCGGGCACAGGAGCAGGCCCAGCGCGCTCGCCAGCGCACCGAGCGATCACTGGCTATCGAACGCTGCTTCGTGGCCGCCACGCTGGATTCGATCCCCGCGCTGGTGGCTGTGCTGGACACAGCTGGGCGCATGGTGCGGATGAACGCACCTTGCGCGCGGTTGATCGGTCTGAACCAAGCCAGCGCCGTGGGCCGGCCGTTTGTCGAGGTGGTCCTCGAAGGCGATGACCAAGCCTGGGTTGCGGCGAAACTCAGCCAGGCCGCAGCTGGCCAAGCATCAGGTCCCCACGAGACGGTCTGGAGGACCGCTAGCGGTCAGGCCCGGCGCGTAAGTTGGACGCTCAGACCTCTGCAGGGTCCGAATGGCGAGATCCAGTACTTGATTGTGAGCGGGCAGGACGTGACCGACCAGCGCAAGATGGAAAAGGCCCTGCTGTCCAGCGAGGTCCGCTACCGCGAGATGGTCGAGCAGAGCCTGGGCTTCGTCTTTACCTGCTCGATGGACGGCTGGCTGACCTCGCTGAACGCCTTCACCGCCGAGACCCTCGGCTACCGTGCCGAGGATCTGGTGGGACGCGCAGTAACCGACTTGATGGATGCGGCTGGAGCCGCTTCCTTTCAGGAATGCCTGCGCGCGCTGGACACGCAGGATGAGTGGCAAGGTGCATTGCCGCTGCGCCGCCGCGACGGTATCTACCGGCGCATCGCCTTCCGCAGCCGTCGCATGCAACTGCGCGGTGAACAAGCCTTCGTGCTCAACCACGGCATCGATGTCACCGAGCAGCACGAGGCCGAGGAGGCACTGCACATGGCCACACGCCAACGGGAGCTGATCCTCAAGTCGGTAGGCGATGGCATCTACGGCATCGACCTCGACGGCAAGCTGACCTTCATCAACGAAGCCGGCGCGCGCGCGTTGGGTTATACGCCGGATGAGTTGACGGGCTGCGACGTTCACGAGACCATCCAACACAGCCACGCCGACGGCACCGCCTATTCCCGGTCCACCAGCCCCATCCTCCATGCCCTCCGCCGTGCCGAACCTATCCGCATGAGAGACGAGGTCTTCTGGCGCAAGGACGGCACTGCAATTCCGGTCGAGTACAGCGCCAACCCGCTCCTTGACGACGGCAGCGTCGCAGGACTGGTGGTGGCCTTCCAGGATGTTTCCGACCGGCGGCGTCTGGAGAAGATGAAGGATGAATTCATCTCCACGGTGAGCCACGAGCTGCGTACTCCACTCACCTCGTTGCGCGCCTCTCTGGGGCTCATCGCCTCGGGCTCCCTCGACAAGCGGCCCGAGAAGCAGCGACAAATGGTTGACATGGCTATCGGTAACTGCGACCGCCTGATCCGGCTCGTAAACGACATCCTGGACTTCGACAGTGTGAAGAAGGGCCGTCTGCCGTTGCACCGCCAGCCCGTGGAGACCCTGGACCTGTTGCGGCGCGCGGCCGATGTCGCCCACGACGCAGCCACCGAGCGTAATATCGGCTTCCGCATCGAGGCTCCGTCTGCGCGCGTCTTTGCCGACGAAGAGCGCGTGCTGCAGGTGCTCAGTGAACTGGTGACAAATGCCATCAAGTTCTCGCCGCCTGAAACCACCATCCGCCTGGCCGCGCGACCTGCCGGCACCACCGCCGAAGGCCACAGCGAAGTCTGCTTCATTGTGGAAGACCAAGGGCGCGGGATTGCGCCCGAGAAGCTGGAGCGGATCTTCGAGCGCTTTCAGCAGGGCGATGCTTCGGACGCGCGCGATCTTGGCGGCACCGGACTCGGCCTGGCGCTCTCTCGCAGCATCATCGAACAGCATGGCGGGCGCATGTGGGCTGAGAGCGAAGTGGGCAAAGGCAGCAAATTTTTGTTCACGCTGCCCGCGGCCAGCGCGGCCGGGACGCTATAACCAAGCGGCTACATTTGGAAGAGGCTCCGCCCACGCTGTACCCAATTTCCTTCCGAGGCTTTCAACCCACGCAAAAAGCGCGTAGCCGCTTGCAGTGGCTGCTGTCCCTGCTTTTACAGCCGCATCCCGGCTCCGGCGTCAGGCGGCATTCCGACCGCAACCGCGCTGCCCGGCTCGTCTATCCACAGGCTGGCGATCCACCAGACCAGCACGCACAGGTAAATCGCGTTATTGGCGCTGATTAGCCTATCGCGCAGGGTCAGGATCTGTTCATACTCCGCGCGGCTATGGATGATGGCATGAAAGGAGATCGCCTGCATGATGCCCCGCAACGCCAAATCAGAGATCGCCACCGTAGAGAGGCCGATCACGATGCCTTGCGTGTGGCTTCGCCAGCCGGCATGAAAGCGACGCCCGAACCAGACCACGAGAATCCAAAGCTCGATGGCCAGCACGCCACTCAGGATATTGCCCTTCTCCGCCACCATCTGCATGGCGCGGTTCCCCGCCAGGTATGTGCTGGCGGTAAACGTCTTCCAGGCCGGCCAGGGCCCCCACACCACCAGCACAGCCACGCCCACGGCTACCGCAGCCGTCGTCGCCACCCACCATGCCCCCCGCCCCGCGTCTTTGAACGCGCGCCGCGCCAGCTCCACCAGCACCAGGAGACTCACCAAGGCCACTAGATCCATCACGGCAAGAAAGATGATTGTAAAGAGGGGGGGCTGCATATGGCCGGAGAGGAGATGGCTGGCCAACGACAGCAATGTCACCAACACAAGGCTGCTTGTGAACCAGGGATAGCGCCGCGCCCGGTCGCGCCCGAACAAAACCGTCAGCAGCACCAGTTGCGCCGCGAAAGTCAGCGTCCACAGAATCTGCGCCGCCGAAAAAACGTAGTGGAAGTGGAAGTGCATCTATCTCTTCCCTGGGCCGTTGTTGGTTGCCACCGAGGCCCATTCTCAGTGTAATTGCGGCAAGAGCATCCGCCGATTGCGGGAAGCAGTTCAGCTTGAAGGGCACGCGTTCAACACGTACGCGGATCGAGCCAAATCATCGCGGACCTACCAGCCTACGGAAAAACCCGCTGCAAAGAACGTTCTGCAGAAGCGCACCGCTTCAGCGGGCTGTAGGTGCGGCAAGAGAGGAACAGAACCCTTGCCGCTGCTGAAATAGGCGGTATCAATTCGCCGCTTGCTTGGTGTTCTTCCGCAAGCTGTTGACCCCCAGGGCACTTCCTGTGGACAGGGATCCGCGACCGGTCCCTGCCATAATTCCAATATGCTGGTATTAGCCTCCGCCTCGCCACGCCGCCGCGCCTTGCTTGCGCAGGCCGGCTACTCTTTCGACGTGCATCCCGCGCACATCCCCGAGGACGCACGGCCGGACGAAGACCCGATTGCCTACGTGATTCGCCTGGCCCGTGAAAAAGCTGAGGCCGCCTTTCACGAGCTGGTTTCGAACGACAACCAGCCTACGGAAAAGGGATACCTAGACGGCAAGTCCTGCTCGCTGGCGGTTCTAGGCGCCGACACCACCGTCGAGCTCGATCATAAAATCCTGGGCAAGCCTGAAAATCCCGCCGACGCCGCGCGCATCCTGCGTCTGCTCTCCGGCCGCACCCATCGCGTTCTCACCGGGGTCGCCCTGGTCACCGCCGGTTCCACCGAGGTGGCCGCCGAAGCCACAGCCGTCCGCTTCCACACGCTCGCGGAGAAAGAAATCGAAGCCTACATTGCCACCGGCGAACCCATGGACAAGGCCGGCGCCTACGCCATCCAGGGCCGCGCGGCCTGCTGGATTCCGCGCATCGAAGGTTGCTACTTCAACGTCATGGGCCTGCCCTTGGCGCTGGTCTGCGAATTACTGAACTCCAGTCCCGCCCTCCGCCCGGCATCAAGCGGCGAATGACCGTAATGTAACCAATATCTTCCCCACTTCCGGCGCGCCGCGCTAGGAACC
>JAKABE010000312.1 GCA_021801945.1 Acidobacteriota bacterium | reverse complement strand
GTCGGGCTGAAACGCCAAGGTGTTGCCCAGCGCATCAGCCACGTGCAGGGTCTGTTCGAGCGGCGTGCCCTCAGGCATGTTGATGATCACCTGCAGTTCGCTCTTGTTGTCGAAGGGCAACATTTTCACGCGCACCAGCTTGAGCGGCACCAGAGCGGCAGAGCCGAGAAGGAGCGCGACCACCACGATAAAGAAGAGGATGCGATTGCGCCGGGAGGTAATCAGCGGGGTCATCACGCGCCGGTAGAGCCGAGTGCGCCAGTTTTCGCCTTCCGGCTCGAGGATGCGCGCTTTGCCGAAATGCTTGCCCAGCAAGCGCATTGCCGCCCATGGCGAAACCACGAATGCGACGATCAGCGAGAAGAGCATCGCCGACGACGAGCCGACCGGGATGGGCCGCATGTACGGACCCATCAAACCGCGCACAAAGGCCATGGGCAGCACCGCAGCCACCACGGTGAAGGTGGCCAGAATGGTGGGATTGCCGACCTCGGCTACAGCTTCAATGGTGACGTCGCTGCACGAGCGGTGCTGATTCTCCGGCAATCGGTAGTGGCGCACGATGTTTTCCACCACCACGATCGCGTCGTCCACCAGAATGCCGATGGAGAAGATGAGGGCGAAGAGCGTGACGCGATTGATGGTGTAGCCAACAGAGTAGATGACCGTCATGGTGAGCGCCAGCGTGACGGGAATCGCCAAGAGCACGACGCCCGATTCGCGCCAGCCCAGGAACAGCGCGATGAGCAGGGTGACGGAGATGGTGGCCAACAGCAAGTGAAAGAGCAGCTCGTTGGCCTTCTCCTTCGCTGTCCGGCCGTAGTTGCGGTCCACGGTGATGTGTACGTCTCTGGGTATCACATCGCCGCGCATGCGATCGACGCTCGCCATCACGGCGTTGGCGATGTCGGTGGCGTTGGTGCCTTTGAGCTTAGCCACGCTGATGGTCACCGACTGGTACTGCGCGGGCGCCTGATGCGAACCCGTGGTCGTGGTGCCGAAGAGCACATAGTCGGACGGCTCCGCGGGCCCGTCCACAATCTTGTCCGCCACGTCGCGCAGGTAAACGGGCCGGCCGTGGTCCACGCTCACCACCACCGATTCAAGGTCCTTGGTGCTGGTGAACAGGTTGCCGGCATCCACGGCGATTTCCTGGTTATTTTCAGAAAAGCTGCCCGCCTGCAAACGTGCATTGGCAGCCTGCAAATCGCCGACAATGGCCATGGGCGAAAGGCCGTAGGCGTTCAGCTTGGCCGTGCTGAGAACCACGCGCATGGTGCGCGGCAGTCCGCCGATCACATGGGTCTCGGAGACATTCGGAATCTGCTCGATGTGGTGCTGCACCTCGTCGGCGATGGCGCGAAGCTGATAGCCGCTGTAATTGGGGCCCCACAGCGAGAACGTCAGGATGGGCACGTCGTCGATGGACCGCGCCTTGATCATGGGGCGCGAGGCGCCCGGCGGCAGCACGTCGAAGTTGGAGTAAATCTTGCTGTAGACCTTGATCAGCGCCTCTTCCTGCGGCGTGCCCACCAGGAAGCGCACGATCACCAGGCTCTGCCCCGGGTTCGATATCGAATAGATATACTTCACGCCCGAGATCTGGTGCACGAGCCTCTCGATAGGCTCGGTGACCCGCTTCTCCACCTCGGCCGGCGACGCGCCCGGCATGGCGGTGGAGATGTCGAGCATCGGCACCAGGATCTGCGGATCCTCCTCGCGCGGAATCACGACGGTAGCAAAGGTTCCGATGGCCAGCGCCGTGATGATGAACAGCGGCGTTAGCTTGGAGTTGAGGAACGCTTTGGCAACTCTTCCGGCTAATCCAAGGTTCTGACTCGAGGAGTTCTGATTCATGGCTGGGCCTCAATGCGTTTGCCTGCGAAGTCGCGGTCCTCGGGCGTGTCCACAAGCCGTTCGCCGCCCGCGATTCCGGAGAGAACTTCCACCTGGTCGCCGTGAACCGCGCCCAGCGTAACGTAACGAAGCTGCGCGATCCCCTGGCTGTCAAGGACGTAAGCGCACTCCAGCGAGCCGCGCGCAACCACCGCCGAGCGCGGCACCACAATCGCCTCATGCGCGCCGTTGGGGAACTGCGCCGTGCCGTACATGCCGGGGCGCAGTTGGCTCGACGGAGACAGATCAATCTTGACCAGGAAGCTGTGGCTCGCCGGGTCGGCCGCCGGCACGATCTCGGCCACCGCGCCTTGGAGCGGCTGTGCAACACCATCGACGGAGACCGGAGTCCTCATGCCCAGATGAACAATGCCGATCACCGATTCGTCCACGGAGACCTGGAGTTGCAGCGCGCCGGTGCGGTCTACTTGCAGCAGGGGCACGCCGGGGGCGGCCATGGTGCCGGGATCGGCCATGCGCGCGGTAACGATGCCGCTGAACGGCGCCGCGATCCGCGTGTAGCCGAGCATAATGTGGGCCGCGTGCGCCTGATCGCGCGCCGCCTGGACCTGGGCTTCCACGGCCTGGAGTTGCGCCGCCGCTCCCTCGGCCCGCCGCGTCATCTCGTCCATCTCCTGCGGGCTCACGCTTTTTTCCGTCTGCAGTTGCTTGTAGCGTGCCAGCGTGCTGGCGGCCAGGCTGGCGTTGCTCTTGGCCGCCGCCTCCTGGTTTTGGGCCGCCGTCACCGCGGCCTGGGCCTGGGCGGCCGAGGCACGCAGCGCAGAATCGTCGAGTGCCACCAGCGTTTGGCCCGCGCGCACGCTGTCTCCCGCGTGCACCAGAACCTGCTCGATGCGGCCCATCACCTGCGCGGAGATGGTGGCCGACTCCTTGGCGTGAACCGTCCCCGTAACGCGCAGCTCGATGGGCACCTGCTGCTGGCTGCTCTCAACAACATGCGCCGTCACGGTCTGAATGGCCGGCTGCGGGGCCGATTCATTGCCGTGGCAGCCAGCCACCAGCGCCGCCGCAGCGGCGAGCAAACAACCCGAAAACAAAGCCTTCATTGCAATCCCTCCGCCGCATCGGGAGTCAGAGTCCCTGTCGCGTAAAGCAGTTCCGCATAAGCCGTGGCGTTGCCGTAAACGGCGCGCCAGTAATTTGCCTGGCTCTCGCGCTCCGCATCCTCGGCGCGCAGCAGGTCAGTAATAGTAGCCAGCCCCGCGTTATAACGATTACGAACGATGCGCAGGCTCTCGGCCGCTTGAGCCGTCGCGGCCTGCGCGGTATCGACTGAAAGCGCCGCCGTCTCGAGCGCAATGTGGGCCTGGCTCACTTGGAAGCGAATCTGCTGCTCGGCCAGGGTGCGCTGGGCGTCGATCTGCTGCTTGGCGGCTTCGGCCCGCGCCAGTTGCTCACGCTTGCCCACGGGAAGGATGTCCAGGCTGAGTTGCACGCCGGCCACCCAGTTGTTGCCGCCCGATCCGGCGAAAGTGGGCCGGTCTTCCTCCCAGTTTCCGTAGGCACTCACGCGGGGACCGAAATCCGAGCGCGCCGCGCCCACCGCTGCCCCCTGCGCCTGCTGCGCCTGATGGAGCGCCGTGAGATCGGGCCGCGTCTTGGCGGCCAAGGTCAACTCCTGATCGAGAGGAGTCTGGGGAAACGCATGGGGCTCGATGGGCTGCAATTGCGATGGCTGCAAATTCTCCACGCCCATGGCCATGCGCAATTGCGCCCACGCCAGTTCCAGGCCACCATTGGCGGCGATCAGATCCTCCTTGCGCGCAGCGAGGTTGACCTGGGCCGACATGAGATCCGACTCCACCGCCAGGCCAGCCTTCACATGCTGCTGGACTGAGGTAAGCAGCGCCTCCGCCGTCTGCTGCTCGTGGCGCGCCACCTCGACCTGCCGCTCGGCATAGAGCACGTGCTGGTAGGCTTCGACGACATTGAGAACGATCTTCTGGTTGACGGCCTGGGCGCTGGATTGGGAGCTCTTCTTGGCCAGATCGGCGCCGCGAATCTGCTTCTCCGTCTTGAACGAGTCAAAGGCCAGCCAGGAACCGTTAAGGCGCGTAACAAAGTCGCCGACGGGAGTGGGATGGTTCAGCGCGTTGAGCGCAAAGTTGGACTGGGTGAACAATCCCTGCCGGAGCCGGGTTCCGAAGACGTAGACCGGGTCGTTGCCACGCGAGATGTCTTCAGCAAAGTTAAGCTGGGGCAGCAACTGCGTGCGCGCCAGGCGCGCGGCCGCGGTGGCGTCCTGCTCGCCTGCGCGAGCCACCGCCGCCGCGGGGTTCCGGCCCAGCGCCCGATCGATGGCCTGGCGGAGCGTCAGGGGCTGTTGCGCGACCAGCGGCGCACTCCCCAAACACAGCACGAGCGCAATCCTCAGAGCTTGCACAAATCCTGGTTTCATCGTGAAAGCGTCCTTCAAGCGGTCTTAGAGTTCCCATGCCCTCTTCAAGATCGCGCCTGCCGCGGCCTAGGACGGTCGCCACAACGAGCGCCACGACGAACATCGCGGAGCAGCAGTGGTCTCTGGACATGGAATCTCTGCAACCACTGTAGCGTGTTCATTCAAATCAATAAAGCCCCTCAGGCAGGGATTCGTTACAGGGCGCACTGTTTTTTCTGGATTTGAGATCGCGGCGAGAGGTCCGGCGGATGCGAGACCCGGGGCGAGCGAGTCCAGCCGGCTTGAAACGGACGAGGAGGAGAGGAAAGGATTTGGCCGGAGCACAGTGGTTGGGAGTCACGCAAACCGCTATCGTGCCCCCCCGCGTGAAAAGCAACAGCGCA
>JAKABE010000311.1 GCA_021801945.1 Acidobacteriota bacterium | reverse complement strand
GGCGTGATGAACTTGAGCAAGTTCAAACTGGCCAGGTTGCAGGCCGAGTTGTCGAGGAACATGTACTCCGAGCAGGGATTGGAAGCGTTGATGCGTGCCGTGTTCTTGCTGGTGTGCCACCTGTTGATGGTCGAGTCGAACTGCATGCCGGGATCGCCGCACTCCCAGGTCGCCTTGGCGATCTTGTGCATGATCTCGCGGGCCTTGTAGGTCTTGACCGGCTCATGGCCCTTAACCGTGTAGGTGGTGAAGTCGCTGTCCGCCTCGTAGGCACGCATGAACTCGTCGGAGACGCGCACCGAATTGTTGGCGTTCTGGAAGAAGATGGACGAGTAGGCCTCCGAATCCGGGCCCGAGCCATCATAGCCGGCCCGGATGAGCGAAAAGGCCTTGGCTTCCTCCTTGGCCTTGCACTCGATAAAGTCAACGATATCGGGATGGTCTGCGTTGAGAATGACCATTTTGGCAGCGCGGCGCGTCTTGCCGCCGCTCTTGATGACCCCGGCGAAGGCGTCAAAGCCGCGCATGAAGCTCAGGGGGCCGGAGGCGGTGCCGCCGCCCGAAAGCAGCTCCATGGATCCGCGGATCGAGGAAAGATTGGTCCCCGTGCCCGAACCCCACTTGAAGAGCATCCCTTCAGTTTTGGCGAGGGTGAGAATAGAATCCAGCGAGTCGTCCACGGCGTTGATGAAGCAGGCCGAGCACTGTGGGTTGCGGTAGCCGGTGGCTGAGTATTTGATGCCGCCGGTAGCCGGGTCCCAGTGCCAGTTCTGGCCGTCGGAGTCGGGCTCCAACCGGTCGCAACCCACGTTAAACCACACCGGCGAGTTAAAGGCCGCACGCTGGGTCAGGAGCATCTTCACTAGCTCGTCGTGGAAGACGGCCGCATCGGCAGGGGTGGCGAAATAGCCGGCGGACAGGCCCCAGTTGCGAATGGTCTCAGCCACGCGCGCCACGAGCTGCCGGACGCTCGTCTCGCGTTCCGGCGTCCCCATTTGACCGTGGAGGTACTTTGAGGCCACGATGTTCGTCGCGGTCATCGACCAGTCAGCCGGAACCTCCACGTCCTTCTGCTCGAAGATGATGTTGCCCTTTGTGTCGGCAATCGAGGCCGTGCGGCGCTCCCATTGGATCTCGTCGTAGGGCGATACGCCCGGCGTGGAAAAACGGCGGGAAAAGGTCAGGCCTTTGGGTGCGCCGGAAGATTGAAAGGGAGCGGTCGAAGTCTGAAGATAAGCTTCGTTCATGGGATCCTCCGAGTGGCGAATTTGGTGAGTACCGCCCCTGCTCGGCCCATTTCAGCCTGGATCCGCGACGGGAACAGCCTCCGGAACAAACGGGAAACGGGGACTAAGAAATACCGCGTGTGCGTTCTCTTAGCGGCCTCCCGGCGCATGCTCGCCTGGGTTCCTTTACAGTCCGTTTACAGCCGCAGATGAAAAAATACCGCCGTCCGTGGTACATGTCAACAAGAAACCACAATATCTTGTGTTTTTCTTGTCATTCAAGGCATCCGATCCCTAAACATCGGCCAATTGCCTGTGGAAAGCTCCAAACAGCCCTGTGGAGCACGGGTTTCTCAGATCAATCCCGCCCACGAGTTGTACAGATCGGGGCTTTGCGCCCGTTCTCTCCCCACCTGTAAGCGTAGACCCGTCCGGGATGCCGAACAAGGCGCAGAAACTGTGCAGTTTGCAGCCAGAGCTGTGCGAGTTGTGGAGATCCAGGCTCCAACTGGACCAGCTACGAATCCAGTTTGGCAACCCGACGCTGGGACCCGGATCAGCGCTCCCTATTGCCTTGCCCGGGCTTCGGGCCGCGGGACCTCCAGGGGCAAACAACCCCTAAGCTCCGGGAATGATCTGATCACAGCCGGCAAATCAGCAGTTCTCGCTCGTAGATCAGCTCCGAGGGAAGGTGGTCGTGGAGGTCGATGAAGAGCTCCTCGTGGCGGATCACCTCTTTCCGCCAGTGGGCGCGATCGACGGTCTGCAGCTCCTCGAAGCGCTCACGGGGCATCTCCAGGCCCTTCCAATGAATGTCCTGGAAGTAGGGGGTCCAGCCGATGGGAGTTTCCTTGCCCTGGGCGCGCCCATGGACTCGGTCGACGATCCACTTGAGGATGCGCATATTCTCGCCGAAGCCGGGCCAGATGAACTTACCCGCCTCGTCCTTGCGGAACCAGTTGACATGGAAGAGGCGCGGCGTAACGGCCAGCATGCGCTGCATCTTGATCCAATGGCGGAAATAGTCGCCCATGTGATAGCCGCAGAAAGGCAGCATGGCCATGGGATCGGGGCGCAGCTTGCCTACCTTGCCCACTGCGGCGGCAGTGGTCTCCGAGGCCATGGTGGCGCCCATGTAGACGCCGGCGCTCCAGTTGAAGGCCTGGTAGACAAGGGGAATGGTGTCAGTGCGGCGTCCGCCGAAGACGATAGCGCCGAGAGGCACGCCCTCTGGGTTTTCCCAGTCGGGATCGATGCTGGGGCACTGCGCGGCGGGCGCGGTGAAGCGGCCGTTGGGATGGGCGGCCGTGGCGCCCGTGCGCGCCCCGATCTCGGGAGTCCAGAGATTGCCCTTCCAATCGAGGCACTCGGCAGGCGGTGTATCGGTCATGCCTTCCCACCACACTCCGCCCTCCGGCGTGAGCGCCACGTTGGTGAAGATGGTGTTCCGGGCCAGCGTGGCCATGGCATTGGGATTGGTCTTGGGGCTGGTACCGGGCGCGACACCGAAGAAGCCGGTCTCAGGATTGATGGCGCGCAGCTGGCCGGTGCTGTCGGGGCGGATCCAGGCGATGTCGTCGCCCACCGTCCAAACCTTCCAGCCATTGAATCCCTGGGGCGGGATGAGCATGGCCAGATTGGTCTTGCCGCAGGCCGACGGAAACGCGGCGGCGATGTAGGTTTTTTCGCCCTGCGGGCTCTCCACGCCGAGGATGAGCATGTGCTCGGCCATCCAGCCCTCGTCGCGGGCCATGTTGGAGGCGATGCGCAGGGCAAAGCACTTTTTACCGAGCAGGGCATTGCCGCCGTAGCCGGAGCCGTAGGACCAGATCTCGCGGGTCTCAGGGAAGTGCACAATGTACTTGGTATCGTTGCAGGGCCAGGGGACATCCTGCTGGCCGGGAGACAGCGGTGCGCCCACGGAGTGAACGCAGGGAACCACGCGCTTGATATCCTTATCGATTTCTTTAAAAACGGGCAGGCCGATTCGGGCCATGATACGCATGTTCACGACCACGTAGGGCGAGTCAGTCAACTGGACGCCGATCTGCGCGGCGGGCGAGTCAAGCGGACCCATGCAGAAGGGGAGCACATACATGGTGCGCCCCTTCATGCAGCCGCGAAACAGTTCCTTGAGCTTGCGGCGCATCCGGAATGGATCTTCCCAATTGTTGGTGGGGCCGGCAGCGTCGCGGGAGAGCGAGCAGATGAAAGTGCGCTCTTCCACGCGAGCCACATCGCGGGGATCGGAGCGCGCGTAAAAGCAGCCGGGCCAGAGATCCTGGTTGAGGCGCGTAAAGGTGCCTTGTTCGACAAGCTGCGCGCAGAGCGAGTCGTACTCCTGCTGCGAACCGTCAACCCAGTGGATGGAAGCCGGCCGGGTAAGATCCGCCATCTTCTCGACCCAACGGACGAGATGCTTGTTGGTGGTGAGAACAACATCCGATCCCACGTTGGTTGCCATCTTTGCTCCTGGGTTTCAATTTGCGTATTGCCGTAAATTCACGCCTTATGATCGGCGGAGCAACCTGACCGGACGCGGCCAAAAACCGAGTCGCGCGACTCCGGGGAACTATCCCACGCTTTAGTTATTCGTCCGATGCATCCGAAAGATCGCAGAACCGCCTATGACTTGTCGCCAGAAAAAAATCTCTTGAGTGCAGGAGAACAATCGAAAAACGTCGCCATGCGCGTAATTATTAAGTCTTACGCTAGCATAGGCAAGCTCACCGCTTCAACGCCACGCGGACCCCGCCATCGCGGCGTGTCCCGATCCTCTCGTCGGAATGCCGGCGTATAGCCGCAATTGGATCGACGGAGCGCCCGCTACCGGCCAGGCTCTGCGATACTGTTGAATTATGCCGATCATCGACCTCGAACAGGCGGCGCGGAAGATTGCCGCATTCCTCAACTCTCTGAACAAGCTGGGCGGGATGCGCCTGAAGTACCGCATCATGGCCGGCGATGGAGCCCGCGACCCTGAAGGCCTGGAGGCACGCCAAATTTACGTGGTACTGGACGGGCCTGACGTTCCGCTCGTGATCCAGCACAACGGCGAACTGCTGCGCGCACTGGAGACCGTCGCCGCACAGATGCTGCGGCTGGACGCTCGCGAGCACGAACTGGTCAGCTTCGACGCCGCCAACTTCAAGGCTTTGCGCGCCCAGGAGCTTCGCCTGGCCGCCGAAACCGCGGCGGAGAAGGTGCGCAGTACGGGCATACCCTATAGTTTTCCACCCATGAACAGCCGCGATCGACGCATGCTGCACCTGGCCTGCCGCTCGCTCGAAGGCGTGGAGACGGCCTCAAACGGCGAAGGCCGGGACCGCTATCTGGTGGTCTACCCCGAGGGCAAAGCTGACCTGCCGGTGACGCCTCCGGTCAGGCCCAGGGGCTTCGGCCGCCGGTAGGCCGGGCCGCAGACACCGAAGGCCGCGCGCGGGCGCGGCCTTCAGCATTTGCATTCCCTCTCCTTCTATCCGTTCAGC
>JAKABE010000310.1 GCA_021801945.1 Acidobacteriota bacterium | reverse complement strand
ACAAACTGGGTCCGCGTGTGGCCGACGCCATCAGCAACATCCCAGGCGTCGTCGATGTTGCGAATGGAATCGATGACTCGATTAGCGGCCCTGCCACGAACTTCCAGGTCGATCCCACTGTCGCCTCCCGCCTGGGCTTTACTCCCGCTGAGGTCACAGACGATGCAACCGCCATTCTGGATGGAATTCCCACCAGTCCCCTCATCGCCAACGGCCGCGCCTACGCCATCCGCATCCGTCTTGGGCCAAGCCACCGCAGATCCCTCTCCGCTATTGAAAACACCGTCTTCAACAGCGCCACGGGCCACACGGCCACGCTTGGCTCGTTGGCGAACATTCAGCAATTGCCTCCGCAAGTCGAAATCGATACAGAAAATCTACAGCAGATGGTGGAAGTAACCGCCGACCTCGAAGGCTCGAACTTGGGCGGAGTCATGGCCAAGGTGGAGCGGGCGGTCGGGGCGCTCCATCTGCCCCCTACAGTGCGCGTCGACTACGGAGGCACCTACCAGCAGCAGCAGCAGTCCTTCCATGACTTGCTGCGCGTGCTGCTGCTGGCGCTGGTTCTGGTCTTTGGCGTGCTCCTGGCCGAGTTCCGCAACTTCCCCGCGCCAACCGCCATTCTCGCCTCCTCGGTGCTCTCCATCTCCGGCGTGATCGCGGCCCTGCTTATCACAGGGATCACCTTCAACGTGGCCTCGTTCATGGGGCTCATCATGGTCATCGGCATCGTGGCTAAGAACGGCATCCTGCTCCTGGACGCCGACGAGCGTTACCGAGCCGCGGGAGCATCCCCGCGCGACGCCATGCTCCACGCCGCGCAGCGCCGTCTGCGGCCCATCGTGATGACCGCCGTCGCCGCCGTCTGCGGCATGTTGCCTCTGGCCTTCGCCTTTGGCGCCGGCTCTGAGATGCTGCAACCTCTGGCCATCGCCGTCATCGGCGGCCTCACCATCTCCATGGCCCTCTCGCTAGTCGTTACGCCGCTGGTCTATTACCTGCTCACACGCCACCGCACAGGAGCAATCACCGTAGCCCAGCTCAGCCGCGGGCGCATGGAAGAATGAGGTTATGCCCGTTACGGACCCCATCGCGCTTAATGCCGTCGAAGCCCGCGTCCTCGGCGCGCTCATGGAAAAGGAAGCAACCACACCGGAGATCTATCCCCTCTCGTTGAATGCCCTCGTCAACGCTTGCAATCAGCGCTCGAGCCGCGAGCCGGTCATGGACCTCGACGAAGACAGCGTGCGCCAAGCTCTTCATGGTCTGGAAGAGCTGCGCCTTGCTGGGCCCGCCCGCGGTGCCCAGGGCCGCGTAGCCAAATACGAGCATTGGCTGGGCGAGGCCTTCAACTTCAGCCGTGGAGAGGCGGCGCTGCTCTGCGTGCTGTTGTTGCGCGGGCCGCAAACGCCGGGTGAGCTCCGCGGCCGCAGCGCGCGCATCCACTCCTTCGACGAGATTGCCGACGTGCTTGCCTGCTTACAGAGGCTAATCGACCACGAGCCCCCATTGGCTGCAGTTCTGCCGCGCCAGCCTGGTACAAAAGAATCACGCTACGCACACCTGCTCTCGGGTCCGGTTGAATCGTTCGTTGTCCCAGGCGAAGTCGAGCCCGCTTCCGGAGACTCTGTGATCGAGGAGCGCATCGCCCGGTTGGAAGCCGCATTAGCCGAGATGCGCGCGGAGGTCGCGGACCTCCGCCGTCAGATCCGCGATTCACCGTCCTGATGCGATCGCGGTTGCACAAATGCCGCCAATCCCAAGGCGCGCCAAAACTCGATCGGAAAAGAAGATGTTCTAACTCAGCGTTAGGCGCATTCCGGTCGCGTGCGGAACCGTCACCGTGCACCTACCGTCGTGGGCGCGCATGGAATGAGCAGACCTGGTGATGTGAGCCTCCCGGCTGTCCAGCGCCGGCGCATGCAGGGTTTCCATTTCAACAGCTCCACTTTTTCCCGTTCCGAAGTCGAGCTTCAGCGCCAGATCCCGCTGCGGATCCTTGTTGAGCACGACCACAGAAGTCTGGCCATTGGCGAGCTTCACGGCATAAGCAGTGGCATTCACTCCCACGGCCTGGAGCATGGCGGCAAAATCGCTGTCGAAGAACGTGCCTCCGGCGAGCGATCCTGCGAACTTAAGACCATACCCGACCGGCTCCATCACGTAGCTCGTGCCGAACGTGGCGATGGGCGTGTAAAACGGGTGTGGATGCGAGGCGATCTCAGCCGGCGTCGCCCCCTGCTCTTTGAGCAAGGTATCGCCAGGCAGGACGCCACCCACCGAGCTGGTTACGGAATGGGCTGTGCCTCCGTGCAGGTTCACCCCGGTGTAGTGGTTGCTTGCCAGCAGGAGCGAGTAGTCTGCCGCCCACAGCGCTGACGCGAAGACGTCCGACACCCCAGGCTTGCCTCCCCGATAGCAGGTGTTGCCTTCAGTCATGCGCACGCGCACGCCCATCTTGCCGGCCGCCGCCAGCGCCACGTCCGCCATGTTCTGCACCTTGGTCATCGCGGCCGGGCTGAGGAGGTTGGGGATGTTGACGGCTGGATTCGTGGCCGGCCCGCCGAAATAGTAATGGTGTGTGAGCGCGTCCACTTGCGGTGGATCTTCGATCGAATGCCACTCCTCCGCGATGTCTGTCAGCCATTGCATCTTCGAGGCCACGTCCGGCAGCCCAAACTTGGCCCCTGGCACGCGCGCCGCAATCGCGTGCGCCATCTTCAACCACTCATCGAGATAGGCCTTGTCGGACCATGTCTTCGGGTTACGCAGGTGCCACCCGAAGAGGTCCGCCTCGTTGCCGATCTGGAAGTATTCAATCTTCGCGCCCAAGGTCTTCGCCGCAAACTCGGCCTCCGCAGACGCTCGCTCCGGCGTATTGGTGCCCAAATTGATTCCGTAGATGCACGTCCAGCCCGTCGCTTCGAGGAAGCGCTCCAAATTGCGCACCGCCTCGGCAGTCACGGCAAAGTAGTGCGGCTTGGGCTCACCCACCACGGTTCGGACTGCGGGGCGCCGGGGCTCAGGCAAAGAGGCCGTGGGCTTCCAATAGGCAAAATCGCTGGTGTTCCCGCCCAGACGAAGCACACCCCGCGGCGCCAGCGCCCTGAACTCCCGGATCAAACCAGCGTTCGCCTCCGAAAAGAAGCTCAGGTTCGCAAGCTCCGCGACTTCATAGGAAAGCCCAACAAAATTGGCGGGCATCCGCGCGCCCCTGGCATCGGCTGGAACAGCCAGCGTGACCTGAGCCGCCGCCTGGCCTTGGGCACAAAGCCGCGCCGCGGCCATTGAGAGTGCTGCATCAGCAATAAACCTGCGCCGGCTGATTCTGCTCGTCATCGTGTGCACCTCGCACGAAGCGCGGAAATATCCGCCCTTCAATTCCCACACAGTATAAGTCCCGTTTCCCAGTCACAACGAACTGCTCATGAGCACACGCGTATCTGGCATCGCTTGCACCCTCCGGGGAAAAAATCGAAATCCGTGCTTCTCACACCATGAGTCCTGGTTGCCGAAAACCGCGTAGGGAAGCTAGCATTCATTTGAAGCATTTTCAGGAGATTTCCGCCATGCGTCTCTCAGCCGCTCTGTCCGTTGCCGTCCTGATCCTTGGCTCAGTGGCCGCCACAGCCCAAACGCCGACATCTTCCGAGGCGGTTGCGCAAACTCCGCCCATGGGCTGGAACAGTTGGAATTACTTTCACGGCAACGTGACCGAGCAGGACATCCGCGAGGCCGCCGACGCGCTTGTCTCCTCCGGCATGAGAGACGCCGGCTACGTCTACGTCAACATTGACGACACCTGGGAGGGGCAGCGCGATGCGAATGGCGTGCTTCACCCCAACTCAAAATTTCCTGACATGAAGGCGCTAGCCGATTATGTCCACGCCAGGGGCCTCAAGCTTGGAATTTATTCCTCGCCCGGTCCCCGGACCTGCGCCGGCTATGTCGGCTCGCTCGGTCACGAGACCCAGGATGCCCAGCTCTACGCATCCTGGGGCATCGACTACCTGAAATATGACCTGTGCAGCTTCATTCCCGCCGTGATGATGAAGCAGGCCCCGAGCAACAAAGCCGAGCAGATGCGCCTAATGGAAGCCGCCTACCTCAAGATGGACAAGGCCCTCAAGGCCACCGGCCGTCCCATCGTTTTCTCGCTCTGCCAGTACGGCTGGGATGCGGTGTGGGAATGGGGCCCCTCAGTGGGCGCCAACCTCTGGCGCACGACTGGCGACATTCAGCCCAACTGGGATCGCATTTACGCCATCTTGGAGCAGCAGGCCGGCCTGGCCAAATACGCCGGACCGGGCCACTGGAACGACCCCGACATGCTCGAAGTGGGCAACGGTCACCTCACCTTGGCAGAAAACCGTTCCCACTTCTCCATGTGGGCCATGCTGGCCGCGCCGCTGCTGGCCGGTAACGACCTGGCTCACATGAAGCCCGAAATCAGGGCCATCTTGACCAATCGCGATGTCATTGCCATCGACCAGGACCGGCTGGGCCGCGAGGCCACTCGCGCCTATGCCGAAGGTGAGGTTGAGGTCTGGACCCGACCTCTTTCCGGCGGAGCGATGGCCATCGCCGTCCTCAATGCCGGCGCCGACCGTTACTCCAGCCATCCCTTCCACCTCGACCTAGCTCGGCTCGGTCTTCACGGCCCCCAGAAGGGCAAAAACCTGTGGACCGGCAAGCGGGTGGTGCTCACCAACAACATGCCTCTTGAA
>JAKABE010000309.1 GCA_021801945.1 Acidobacteriota bacterium | reverse complement strand
GCCCGTTGTATTTTTGGCGAAGGAAGCGCAGGAGGTCGATCTCGTCCTCGTTGCGCGGGGCAAAGTCGGCATGTCCGCCCTCGGAGGGGTAGGGGACGTAATCGCGGCCATCCCAGATCATGAAGGTTTCGCCCAGGCCCGTTCCTGCCGAGATCAGCGCGCGGGTGGCCATCTGGCGCGCATCGCCCTCGCTGAGGGTGTAAATCTGGTCAGGGGCGAGCTCGGCGATGCCGTAGCCGTTGGCCTGCAGGTCGTTAATGAGAAAGACATAATCGATTTTGAGGTGGACAGCCAGCTCGCGGCTGTCGAGCGTCCAGGGCAGGTTGGTGAGGCGCAGACGCCCCTCGCGGACCGGGCCGGGAACGCCAAAACAGGCCGAAGTGACCTCTTCGGCGGCCATAAACTCCCGAACGATTACTTCCAGTCCTGAGTATTCCCTGGCCGGATACTTCTGGTCGCGGACGTGTTTCAGTTCGCCTTTGGTGAAGTCAAAGAGCGCCAGATGGACCTTGGTGCCGCCTACATCGCCCGCCAGAATCATCCTTGCCTCTCAAGAAAGCCGCGGCCTTCCCCATCTGTCGCGGGCAGCAGCGCGGCCGCCGTCCGATCTAAGATCAACGTCAGTATACCGCCCGCGGGTTGAATCAATTGGCTGGGCAGCCGCTCGGGATCGCGCGGGCCCAGCAGGACTTCTTTTAGAATCTGAGTTTTGTCAGGGCCGCCTACGAGGAAGAAGACTTGGCGGGCGCGGTTGATGACTGGCAGGGTGAGGGTGGTGCGCCAAGCGTCTTTGGCAGCGACGTGGTTCGCGGTGACCAGACGCATCACCTCGTGGAGCGCGGGCGTGTGAGGGAAGAGAGACGCCGTGTGGCCGTCCGGTCCCATGCCCAGCGCAATCAGGTCGAAGCAGGGCACCTCGGCGCCTTCGAGGCGAAAACTGTTGCGCAGCTCGGACTCGTAGCGGTCGGCAGCGGCTTCGGGGTCGAGCTCGCCCTCCATGCGGTGAATCTGGGCGGGCGAGAGCTGTACGTGGTCGAGGAGAGCCTCACGGGTCATGCGGTAGTTGGAGTCGGCGTGGTCAGGGGGCACGCAGCGCTCGTCCACCCACCAGAGGTCGAGGCGGTCCCAGGGCATGCGTGCACGCCAGGGCTGCGCCGGGTCGGCGAGGAGCGCAAAGGCCGCCTTGGGTGTGGACCCGCCGCTGATGGCGATGCGCGCGCGGCCGCGGGCGGCGACGGCCTGCTCGGCCTGCTCGACGAAGTGGCGCGCAGCGCGCTGGGCCAGGGCTGCCGCGTCCGGCTCGACGTAGTAGACGATTTTGAGGTTTGGGGACACGGGGATAGCTCCTCTCTGTTCTACGTTACATGGGACGAGCTGGTTTGCCCGCTTGGAATCTCATAAGCAACCAACGTGGCAGACGGGAGTATATTTGGAAACTTGCCAGAGCCGTGCGTGAGTCGCCCAGACATGCTGGGTCGTTTGCCGCCGTAGCACCAGCCATGCAAGTTCCCCGCAAGCCTAAGGCATCGGGCCGTGGCCGGCGCTGAGCATATTGGCCAGCAGGCGGAAGGCGCCCGGAACCAGCTCCGGGAGCTGGCGGTAGAGCGCGTAGGCCACATAGATGAACGTGCCCTTGCCGGGGTGAGCGACGAGCAGGCCGCCGCGCTGCGGGCTCTGGCCGGGATCGGCGGTCTCAGTGAGCGCGGTGTAGCCGGGAGCCCAGCGATCCGCGAAGCTGTGGCCGCGCTCCTCAAACCAGCCGTTGAAGTCGGTCTCGGTGATGCGGTTGGGCCAGGAGAGCAGCGGATTGGAGGGATCGAGGAGCTTGACCGGGTCCGTCTCGACCGCTACGGTCCACGGCGGGCTGCCGATGATGGTGATGGGCAGCGGCGCGGGGAAGGCGCCGCTCTGGTATTCGACGATGAGCGTTCCGCCGTCGCGGACAAATTGGTTGAGGGCTGGTTGCGCCTCGGCCAGCCCGGGACGGACCGCGTAGGCGCGGATGCCGATGACGATCACATTCCAGGCGGAGAGTTTGCCGGAGGCCAACTCGGCCGGGGTGATGAGCTGGGGCGTGATGCCGAGCTGCTGGATGGCTTGAGGAACCGTGTCACCCGAACCCATGATGTAGCCGACGCGCAGTCCTGGCGCCACCTTGACGTTCACCTTGCGGGTCTTCAACTGGGCAGGTGTGTAGAGGTTGTAGGGGCGCAGACCGGCGTAACCGGCGCTCCGCCAGCCGGAGCGGTAGGTTTTGCCGTTGACGGTGGCGACGGCCTGAATGGAGTAAGCACCGGTATGAACGGCGGCGGGCGTGACGGAGAAGACGAGTGGATCCGTGTCTCCGGCGGCGGCGAGTTGAAAGTGCACCTGAGAGGGATCGGAGCGCCAACCAGCAGGAAGCTGAAGAGAGACCGTTCCTGCAGCCGCGGCGACGGCATGGACGGTGACGCGGACGGGCAGTGGTCCACCATCGAGAGGCAGAATGCGGGCCTGGGGATCGACGCTGACGCCGATGGCGGGCGTGACGACGAGAGGATCGTAGATGCCGCCCGGACCGGGGACGCGATGGAGGGTCTGCACCACTTCACCGATACGGATGGGAACGCCGTCAAAAGTGAACTCGGCCCAGGCAGCCAGCGGCCAGGGCATAAACGGGTGCAGGCGCCAGTTGGGATTGGAGACGTTGTAGTAGGCCTGCTCGGTGCTGGGGCGGGTGAAGTAGGGCTTGGTGATCTGGGCGTCCTCAGGAACGCGGACGCTGAAGGTGCGGTTGGTGGCGGAAGCCGTGGCCGCCGAGGCGTCGATGACGCCACCAGTGTCTTCCGCAGACCACGGAGAACCGCTATGGCTGACCAGCCAGACACGGGCCAGGCGTACGCCGCCGCCGGCGTGGCTGGTGTGGACGCGGACGTAGAACTGCTGGCCGGGCGTGACGCTGGGTGGCATCTGAGGGGCCGAGGCTCCCCGGAAGGGATTCGGGCCGCGCTCGGCTTCATGGGCCGTAAACGCGGTGAGATGGAGGCCGAGGAGATATTGGAACGCGGACTGGAACTGGTCAACTTTGGCGTCAAGCTCGAAGAGGAGATTGGATTTGGACTCGGCATCGAGGCTGCTGGCAGCGACGCGGGCGCGGAGATCGAGGAGACGGCGGTAGATGGGCGCGAGCTTGCGCGCGGCGGCAGCTGGGTCCTGACCCGGGCAGGTGGACGGGAGGCCGTTGAGGCCGGTTTCGATCTGGTGAAGGCCTCCGGTGAGCCAGGCCGGAGGGTTGCCGTTGGCGAGGCTGGCCAGGCCTTCGAGGGTGGTGTCGATGCTGACTCTGCTGTTGTGGAAGAGGCTGTTGTTTGCCGCGCTGGCGGCTGTGGGTCCGGCTTTGGCGGCGGGGACTGCGGCCCAGAGGTGAAAGCGGGAGTTGGCCGGACCACTGAGCGTGGGATTGGCGCCGCCGTTCTGGGACTTTTGCATGCCCCAGCCCTGGCGCGCGATCTGGACATAGCTGCGGCCGAGAGCATAGTCATACGTTCCGACGGGAATGGAGACGTCGGTGGAGAGCTCGCCCGTGGTCCAGGCGCCGGTGACGTAGTTGTGAAAGCGGGCCGGAGCCCAATGGCCGGTGGCGTAGTCGTACATCTTGCCGTTGGTGATGCGTGCAAAAGGCACGCGGGAGTAGACGGCCTGCGCCTGCCAGGGCTCCAAGCCGTTCTTGAGCTGATCGGGAAAGACCTTAGGATCAGCGGCGGCTTTGAAGGCCTCCTGGGCAATCTCGCCGGAGACCTGATGCTGGCCGTGGCCGTCAGTGATGCCGCCGACAAAGGTGGCCACGATGATTTGCGGGCGCACGCGGCGCACCGCCAGCACGGCGTCATAGAGCACACGCTGGTGGCCCCACTGAGAGAAGGACTCCTTCTGGGTTTTGGAAAAGCCGAAGTCGACCTCAGTGCCAAAGAGCTGGCGGACGCCGTAGTAGCGGTCGGCGTCGAGCAGTTCATTGGTGCGGATGAGGCCCAGGGCGTCGGACAAGTCGCTGGACATGATGTTCTGGCCGCCCTCACCGCGGGTGAGCGTGAACAACGTGGCACGCGCGCCCAGGCCGCGCGAGAGGTAAGTGAGCAGCGCGCCGTCTTCATCGTCGGGATGAGCCACGATGTAGAGGACATTGGCGGTGGTGCCGAGGCGCCTGAGCGCCTGCTCAAGGCCGGCATCGCCGCGGTCTTCAGGCAGCGGGAGCGCATAGCGGATGGCGGAAGGCAACGGGACAGCGGCAAGCTCGCTCCGGACCGAAGGCTGAGCGGATTGTTGCGCGCGAAGGAAAACAAGGCTTACGCCCGCCACGAGCAGAGCTAACAGGGCGGCACGCACGGCGATACGATGGGTTCTGCGGTCGGGGAACATGCTCTTCGCCAGTGTACAATCCGGAGAGCGCATTTGAGCGGTTGCACGGTTCTGCGCGCTCCTTGTCTAAGACTGCATGAGGCAGAGTATTCTTCCGCCAGGGAGATGAAAACGCCGTCGGGCAGCGGGGAATTGAGAGCGCGACAATTGTAGGACCGGTAGGTTCCCCATGGCACTACCCCCCCCCAGCCCCGGCAGCAGCACCGCGCTTGAGCGCCGCGTTGGGCTGCGTTCGGCGGTGCTGTTCAACATGCTGGAGATGATCGGCGTGGGGCCGTTCATCACGTTGCCGCTGGTGATTGCGGCAGCAGGCTACCGGCTGTGAGTGTGGGC
>JAKABE010000308.1 GCA_021801945.1 Acidobacteriota bacterium | reverse complement strand
CGGCCAACCCAGATGTTCCAGATAGGGAACGCAGGACATTTCGTCAGCAAACCAAGCGCGAAACTGTTGCCAAGTGGCTGCATAGTCAGGCCACAAACCGGGTCTTGACTCGAAACCTCAACATCTTGAGCCTACTGTATTAAGGCAGCTACCCCACCTTGCAGAAAGTGCATAGACCCTCCCGCAGTGTTCCCAAGATGCTACGCAGAGTTTACCCTTGGTGGTTCCCTTCTCTGGCGGCATTTTTGACCCGATAGAATACGAGACGTATGCCCACCGCCGTCCGATCCCACGCCAAGATCAACCTGGGTCTTTACTTGGGAACTCCACGCGCCGACGGCTTCCACTCTCTGGTCACCATCTATCAAACGCTGGCGATGTACGATACGGTCACGGTGGCGGCCCGCAGGGCGGCGGCGACGGCCCTGCGCCTTACCTGCAACGACAGCCGCGTGCCCGCTGACCGTCGCAACACCGCCTGGAAGATGGTGGAGTTGGCGCTGGAAGCGCTGGGTATCACCGCCGAGGTTGACCTCCACATTGACAAGCGGCTCCCGGTGCAGGGCGGCCTGGGCGCCGGATCGGCGAACGCTGTTGCGGCGCTGGTGGGGTTGGAGAGTGAATTGGGAATCGCGAGTCCGCGAGCCGGCATTTCGGCAAGTCTTGGCGGCTCGCTCAAGGGAGAGGAAGCGAGAGGCGAAATAGAAGGCTGGGGTGCACGGCGGTTGGAGATAGCCGCGCAAGTGGGCTCCGATGTCCCGCTATTTCTCCTTGGCGGAACGGTATTGGGGCTCGATCGCGGCCAGCAGGTTCGTCCGCTGCCCGACATCGAGCCGGTCTGGTGTGTTGTGGCCCTACCCTCCACGGGAGTTTCCACGCCGCAGGCCTTCCGCGACTGGGACGCGTTCTGCAACGCCCAGGGTTTGACCGCCGAGGCCAGCGCCGATAAACTGGAAGTGTTGAGCTGTGCCTACGCCAATGCCTTCGCGGGAACCTTTCCGGAGGGTGGGCAGGGAACAAGCTCCTCCGGTGTCCTCCCCGAGTTTGGCCGGGAGGACCTGGCCGGACCCCAAGAGTCCGCGCTTGTCCGCACCGGGATTACGAGCTGGGTTGAGAACGACTTTGAGCGTGTAGTCTTTCCCCAGCATCCCTCCCTGGCTGAGATCAAGCGTCTTCTTGCGGCCGCGGGCACACCGGAGGCAGCTCTCCATGCCTCGTTGTCGGGGTCCGGTTCGGCGCTCTACGGGTTGTACCTGACCCGCGGAGATGCGGAAGCGGCAATGGACCGGATCCAATCACAGGTCCAGCGGGTCACCGCGCGTCTGACGCGCACCCTGCCGCGTGCTGCATATTGGGATCAGATGATTGAGAAAGGAAGCTCTTAGCCATTAGCTCTTGGCTTTTGGCTTCAGCTTGCGGGAACGAAGCTCGTTGCCTCACCGCAGTGAAGCTAAAGGCTAACAGCTAAGAGCTAACAGCTATATCTTGACAGTCGTCCGTGGTGCAAGTCAGACTCACCCTCGGCTGTCAGTTCTGTTGGGCGATCGACTAATGGTAGGTCAAGTGCCTTTGGAGCACTCAGTCCAGGTTCGAATCCTGGTCGCCCAGCCAAGAAGGGCAGCTTTTGGCTCTCAGCTTTCACCTCGATCCTGCGGGAAGACGCAGTGGCTACCGCGCGGACAAGCTGATAGCTGAAAGCCGATAGCTCAAAAGAAAAGCAGCCAAAGCCAACCAGCTTGGAGGTGCTTTACAGATGGATGCGGGAACGGTGACGGTCACGGTGGAAGAAAAGCGGCAGGGAGACAGGAGTGGCGCGATGCACTCCAGCGCCAGCCAGGCGCCGGCGCTCCAGGAGGCTCCAGAACCATCCGCCAAGGCCAAGGAGGCGAAGCCGGCGGCGGAGCGCAAGAAGGCCCGCAGCCTGAGTGAGGACAAGCGCTTCAAGCTCTTCAGCGGCACGGCCAATCCGGAGCTGGCGCGCAAAATCGGCCAGCACATTGGCGTTCCCGTGGGCGAGGCTAAGCTGCAGCGCTTTGCCGATGGCGAGGTTTACTTCCAGCTGCTGGAAAACGTGCGCGGCGTGGACGTGTTTGTGGTGCAGCCGACCTGTTACCCGGTGGATCAACATTTGGTGGAGCTGTTGGTGATGGTCGATGCGCTCAAGCGGGCTTCCGCCGCTCGGATCACGGTGGTTGTGCCTTACTACGGCTACGCCCGCCAGGACCGCAAGGACCGGCCCCGCGTGGCCATCAGCGCCAAGCTCATCGCCGATCTGCTCACGACGGCCGGAGCCAACCGCGCCCTTTTTGTGGATCTGCACGCCGCCCAGATTCAGGGCTTCTTCAACATTCCCGTCGATCACCTCTTTGCCAGCCCGGTGCTGGTGAGCTACTTCCGCGAACTGAATCTGCCCAACCTGACCGTGGTTTCGCCGGACGCAGGGGGCGTGGAGCGGGCGCGGTTCTTCGCGCAGAAGATGGGCGCGCCGCTGGCCATCGTGGACAAGCGCCGCACCGATCTCAACGTGGCCGAGGTGATGCATGTGGTCGGCGATGTGAGCGGCCAAACCTGCCTGATTATCGACGACATCATCGATACGGCCGGTACGCTCGTGAAGACCGTGGATGCGCTGTACGACTCCGGAGCGGCGGCGGTTTATGCCTGCGCCAGTCACGCCGTGCTTTCCGGCCCGGCCATCGACCGGATCGCCAACTCGCGGCTGGTGCAGGTGGTGGTGACCGACACGATTCCATTGCGCGAGTCGGCGCAGAATTTGCCCAAGATTAAAGTGCTCTCGATTGCCGGCCTGCTGGGCGCGGCTATTGAGAGCATTCACATGGAAACCAGCGTAAGTTCGCTCTTTAACTGACGCCAACCTTCAGCTTTCAGCTGATGAACAACAATGAGGCAGCTCGAGCGAAGGCTATGCTGCCCTTCACAAAGGGAGCGGCTCAATACGGCTTGCAGCACCTCCGTCCGGCTCAAAGCTGACGGCTGAAAGCTGTATTGCCCGTGCCCGATCTTAACGAAACGAGACGATAAGCAAATGCCGGAAGTTGTTGTAGCCAAGCCCCGCGAGGGCAAATTCAACAAGAACGCCGCGCGCCGCGTGCGCCGCGCGGGCATGATTCCCGCTGTGCTTTATGGTCCGGGTCACGACCCGGTGGCCGTGGAGGTGGAACCCAAGCAGATCTCCCGGATTCTTTATTCCGAAACCGGCCACAACACCATCTTCGACGTGGAAATAGCCGGTCAGCCGGCTGCCAAGGCCATGATCGTGGACTGGCAGCGCGAGCCCATCAAGGATCAGCTCATCCACATCGACCTCAAGCGCATCGCTCTCGACAGGGCCCTGCGTGTGCGGGTGCGCGTCAAGCTGCTCGGCGTGCCGGTGGGTGTGAAGACCCAAGGCGGCATCCTGGACCAGGTGATGCGCGAGGTGGAGATCGAATGCCTGCCTGCGGATATCCCCAGCCACATCGATGTCGATGTGAGCGCATTGGAGCTGAACCAGGTGTTGCGCGTGAGCGGCCTGCCGCACTCTGAGAAAATCCGCTACGTAAGCTCCGAAGACACCACGGTGGCGCACGTGATTGCAGTCCGCGAGGAGGCAGCGGCGGCGGCGGAGGGTGAAGCGGCCGCGGCAGCGGCCGAGGCGGCGCCTGCCGAACCGGAAGTGGCCAAGAAGGGCAAAGCGGAGCCCGAAGCGGGCAAGAAACCCGAGGCTGGAGCGAAGAAATGAGCCTCTGCTCGAAGGACAACGGCTCCGGGATGGCCGCGCTTTAAGTGATGCGATGGGGCGGCTTGTTCCTGACGAAGAGGGAGTCTTCAGGGGGACCGCAGATGGAAGCTGAGTCCCGGAGCCACAGGGCTGAGCCCGGGCGGCAGCAGGGACCGTTCCTGATTGTGGGCCTCGGCAATCCCGGCCTTGAGTATCTATGGACCCCGCACAACGCAGGGTTCATGGCCATTGACCGCATCGCCCAGCAGGAAGGGGTTGTGGTCCAAAACCGGCGCTCGAAGGCCAGCACCGCAACCTGCACGATGGCGGGGCGGAAGGTGGTGCTGGCCAAGCCGGAGACGTTCATGAACCTCAGCGGCCTTGCCGTGGCCGCTCTGGTTCGTGAGTTGGAAGTGGACCCGGCGCAGGATCTGCTCGTGATTTACGACGAGTTGGATTTCGCGCTTGGGACCTTCAAGATCAGGGAGCGCGGTTCAGCGGCTGGGCACAACGGAGCCCGCAGCATTATCGGCGCCCTGGGCACGCAAGAGTGGTTGCGCTTGCGTATCGGCGTGGGGCTGGATGCAGAGCGGCTTGGCCAGGCCTCGGCGGGTGCGGGTTCCGGCACGCAGCAGCACGCCGTTGCGGCCGGCGGCAGAAAGAGGTCGGGCAGGGATTACCTGCTCTCGCCCATGCGAAAGGCGGATTTGGCGGTGCTGGATAAGGTGCTCGACCGGGTGGCCACGGCCACGCGGCGCGTTCTGGAACTGGGGCCGGCGGCTGCCATGAATGAGTTCAACAGAAGGGATCAGGAAACAGGGAACAGCGATTAGGGAGTAGAGATCGCAAGCTACAAACTGGAAACTGTGAACTGACAACTGAGAAAAGGAATGCTGATGTCGCGTTTGTATGAGGTGATGTTCATCGTTCGGCCGGACATGGCCGAAGAGGATCTTGACAAGCTGGTGGCCAGCTTTACTTCCACGGTCACGACCGGGGGCGGAGTGGTCAAGT
>JAKABE010000307.1 GCA_021801945.1 Acidobacteriota bacterium | reverse complement strand
GTTGATCTTGATGATTTTGAACTCGTGCTCCAGACCCTGCTCGAGTTTGGAGTGACCGTCGACCGGGTCGCCGGCCTCGGAGACATGGCACAGGCCCTCGATGCCCTCGGCAATCTCAACAAAGGCGCCGAATTGCGCAGTCCGCAGCACCTTTCCGTGCACGACGTCGCCCACGCGATGGGTGGCGAAAAAGGTCTCCCAAACATCGGGCTGCATCTGCTTGATGCCGAGGCTCAGGCGCCGGTTCTGGGGCTCGACGCCCAACACCACGGCCTTCACGCGCTCGCCCTTTTTCACGACCTCAGAAGGATGCTTCACGCGCTTGACCCAGCTCAGGTTCGAGACGTGCACCATGCCGTCGATGCCGTCCTCGATCTCGATAAAGGCGCCGAAGTCGGTGAGGTTGCGGACCCGGCCCTCCACGATGGTTCCCACCGGATAGCGGTCCGTCAGGTTTTCCCAGGGATTCTCCAGCAACTGCTTCATGCCCAGCGAAATGCGCCGGTCAACGGGATTTACGCTCAGGACCACCGTGTCGACTTCGTCGCCTGGCTTGACCAGCTTGGAGGGATGCTTGAGCCGTTTCGACCAAGTCATCTCTGAGAGGTGAACCAGTCCTTCAATGCCCTGCTCCAGCTCGATGAAGGCGCCGTAGTCGGTAACCGAAAGAACCCGCCCATGCACTCTGGCACCCACCGGGTAACGTTCGGCGGCGTCCAGCCAGGGGTCAGGGGTCAACTGCTTAAAGCCCAGAGAAACCCGCTGCTTATCTTTGTCGAACTTGAGCACCTTCACCTGAATTTCGTCGCCGACATTCACAAGGTCGCGGGGATGCGTCAACCGTCCCCAGCTCATATCGGTAATGTGCAGCAGGCCGTCAATGCCGCCCAGATCCACAAACGCGCCGTAGTCGGTGAGGTTCTTCACCGTTCCGGTCAACACTGCACCCTCGTCCAGATGCTCCATGGTTGCCGACCGCTTGGCGTTCAGGTCCTCTTCCAGCAGTTCCTTGCGGCTTACTACTACATTGCCACGCTTCTTGTTCAGCTTGATTACGCGAACCTCGATCTGCCGTCCAAGGTAGCTGTCAAGGTTGCGCACGGGGCGGACTTCAAGCTGCGATCCGGGCAAGAACGCCTTCATGCCGATGTCCACGGTCACTCCGCCCTTGACGCGGCTGACCACCGTGCCTAGGACCGGCGTTTTCTCGTGTGCCGCGCGTTCAATCGTGTCCCAGACGCGCAGCCGCTGGGCGCGCTCGTAGCTCACCAGGTAGCCGCCCTCGGGCTCCTCGTGTTCGATCACCACCTCGATGGGATCGCCGGGCTGAAACTTGACTGTGCCGGTATGGTCAAGAACCTGTTCCAGGGGCACCAACCCCTCGGATTTGAGGCCCACGTCCACTACCAGGTGCTTTTCCGTCTGCTTGAGAACCGTGCCAGGAACAATCTTGTCCCCGTAAGCCTCGACGGCGGCTGCCTCGGCGGCCTGCTCGCGCTCAAAGGCGGCCAGGGCCGCAGAAAAGTCCTCCGCAGACTCCATTGTGGCGGCGACCGGTGCGGCTTCGGCCACGTAAGCGGCGCCTACCGCCGCGGTTTCGATCTCTTTATTAGTGGGGACGGCTACAGCCACGGTTTCCGCTGACGAGGCTGAAGGCTCGGTTGGAGGGTTATCTACGTCCGGTATGGTGGGTGCGACAGCGTCTGTGGCCTCAGGGCTGGACGTGGATTCGTACGACGGTTGCTCAGCTTCCGCCGCAGGTTCTAGCATTGGGACTTCCAATTCGGTGTTCAGGGTTATGCTCTCGGGTTCGGGATTAAGGACGTTTGCCATTACTGCCAGCTCCGGAATTCCATGCACCCCGGCGACTCGTGCCATCCGCCAGGAGCGGCTTCCGCGCTGCCCGCCACCGCGGACCGGCGGCGGAGAGCCCTTCAGGCCGCGATTCTGTCGTCATGCTCCGCCGCCGAACCGCCGCGTCCCTCCGTGGAACACCGTCCAGCTTGTGCTGGAATCAGGAATGCCACCGGTTTCCTTGGGAAAAACCCGGCAGGAACGGCTCGCTACATGGCGGCCGCAACTCACTGCTGGAATCCGCGCAGGAAGCTACGAAGACGAGTGTAGCAATGTACGCTTTCCAGCGTCAATCGCAGGCGTTCACTCCACGCCGCATGGAGTGAATGCCTGCGTGCTCGATTGGCGCTTGAGATACGGCTTGGATATCCAGGTAGCCGCCGTGCTGCGGAGGGCAGTGAGTCCTTCGCGCCAGTCCGCGCCTCGGCGCTAGGCTCGGGCTAACTTCGGCGCCTGCCGTGCGGCACTCGCTGCTTCACCGTCTCCGTTTCCAGGCACGTCGACGAATCTCCCCTATACTGAAGCGAGCGGCGCAATTCTCATGGACTACCTTTGGACTCCCTGGCGCTACGCCTACGTCACCGCGGCCGACGAGAGCGCCCGTACCGGCGTGGCTCCCGCGCTGCGAGCTTGGTCTGGCGATCTGGGCTGCGTCTTCTGCAATCTCATGGCATCGGTGGATTACGCCATTGCCAACGGCATGGATGCGGAAAAGGCCGAAGCCGCCGCCGGTCTCGTGGTGCGCGGCAAGCACAATTTCGTCTGCCTGAATGCCTTTCCCTACACCTCGGGCCACGTGATGGTGATGCCTTATGCGCATCTGGACCGGCTGGCCGCATTGCCCGCCGAGGCCGCCCATGAGCTGATGGACCTGGCGCAGCGCACGGAGCGCGCCCTGGAACGCGTCTACCAGCCCCACGGCTTCAACTTGGGGATGAACATCGGACGGTCGGCAGGGGCGGGCGTCGCGGGTCATGTGCATCTGCACGCCATGCCCCGCTGGAATGGAGACACCAGCTTCATCACCACGGTGGCGGAGACCCGTATCCTGCCTGAAGACCTGGAGACAACGTGGCGGCGGCTGCGCCAGGCCTTCGCGGAGCTCGGCGGAGCCTGAGCGTCATCCGCCCATTCCCTTAGCCATATCCCTACCGATCACACAGAAGTGGCCAACGGACTCACTCGGAAATTTTTTTCGCGTTCGGCTTCCAATACCCACTCGGGGTATGGTATAAACGCTTTGGCGGCGTCTCCCTGGGAAGGGTGGGCGTCCCAACAAAGACTCTATGAAAACCGAAATCGCGCTAGAACCTCCACGAACCCTGCACACCGCCGCGCTACCGGCGCGTACGGCATGCAGATCATGGAGCGCTCTCCTGCGCTGTGACGGGCCTTCGGGACGCCGCGATTAGCCACGCCTAAGCCGCTTCCCGCCCGCTCCTCACAGTGCTCGTTTGAGATCGAGTGAGTGAGGAGGAAGCACCAGGTAATTCCACCTGGCCTGCGATTCTGCCCGCCCCTCCTAAGACAAAAGTCTGGCCAACTGCGCCTAGGTGCGCGGATCTGTGCTCAGGTCCGCGCGCGACCGGGCCCGTGTGCCGGAAGGAGGCTGTCATGACCAAGATCATTCTCAATTTTCCCGCCCGGCGTTCGGTGCCGCTCTGCTGTGTGTGGATGGCGACCGGTAATCCTGCCCAGCCGCTGGTCTGCATGTGGATGGCCGACCGGCAGCTCGCGGACCACCAATCGCCTGATGTTGAGGAGCCGCGGGCGCGGCTGCTGTGCGCCTGAGTTCAATGAGGGCAGGAGCGGACCGATGCAAACAACCCATGCGCAGGTAAGAGTGGAGGGAGCGCGATCCAGCGTGGGCGTTCCTGTACGCGCGCGCTGGCAGCGCAGCCTGCTTACGTTTCTGATGGTCTTTGGACCCGGCCTGATTGTGATGGAGGCCGACAACGATGCCGGAGCTGTCTCCACATATGTGCAGGCAGGTGCGCAATATGGCTTGCATTTGCTGTGGATTCTGCTCTTGCTGTTGCCCATCACCTACTTCGTCCAGGAGATGGTCGCGCGCCTGGGCATCGCCACCGGCAAGGGGCACGCGGCCATGATTTATGAGCGCTTCGGGAAGTGGTGGGGCAGATTCTCACTTGCCGATCTGCTGATCGTGAATTTTCTCACCCTGATTACGGAGTTTGCGGCTATATCACTGGCCTTGAGCGCGGTGGGCGTCCCGCCGCAAATTTCCGTGCCCGTCGCGGCCGTTGGCCTTGTCCTGATGGTTGTGAGCGGGAGCTACCTGCGCTGGGAGCGCACGGTGATCTTTCTTTGCCTGCTCGATCTGACCTGGTTCGGGATGGCGGAGATGGCGCATCCGCACTGGGGCGCGGTGGCCTACAACAGCGTGGTTCCCAGCCTGCCGCCCGGCCCGCTGACCGGAAGCCTCGTTTTTCTGATCATCGCCATTGTGGGCACGACCATTGCTCCCTGGCAGCTTTTCTTCCAGCAGAGCTGCGTGGCGGAAAAGCGGCTGCGGTTCTCCGACCTGAAATGGGCACGGTTGGACACGCTGATCGGAGCGGCCTTCACGGTGCTGGTGGCCGGGGCCATGATGGTCGTGGGCGACTGCGGCTTGCGGCACGGACTTGTGTTCGCGGACCCGGCGCAGATGGCCGAAGCTCTGCTTCCTTTCGCCGGGGTGTGGATGCGCAACGGCGTGTTGCTGCTGATGGTGAATGCGGCGGTGCTGGGCACGTCGGCGATTTCTTTGGCCAGCGCCTGGGCCTACGGTGAAGTGCGGGGCTGGCCGCACTCACTGCACAAGAAGCTTTGGGAGGCGCCGGGGTTCTACACGGTCTACATCGGCTGCGTGGCTGCCGCTGCGGGCG
>JAKABE010000306.1 GCA_021801945.1 Acidobacteriota bacterium | reverse complement strand
GTGGAGGCGGATGCCGCGCTCCTGAGCAACGGCGGCCGCGTTGATGCGGTTCACGTTTTCCGAGCCTTCGAGCAGGCCGGCGATGGTGGCGTTGCGCACCAGTTCGGTTTTGGCCTCGGCCAGGGTTCCGCCGTAGACGAGGTGGATGGATTCGATGCCGCCTTTGCCGGCCTGCGCCATGAAGGCGCCGAGGCGGCCGCCGAGATCGATGTAGGGGGCGAGCTGCAGGTACTCTTCGTGGGTGAGCGAGGGCAGGTTGACGGCGTTCTGGACGACGCCGAGCTTGAGGTACTCGCGGACCTGGCGCGCGATCTGAATGCCCACCGCCTCCTGCGCTTCGCCGGTGGAGCCGGCGATGTGAGGCGTGAGAATCACGTTGTCCATGCCGAAGTAGGGCGAGTCCTTGAGGGGCTCGTTGGTGAAGACGTCGAGCGCGGCGCCGGCCACTTTGCCGCTCTTGAGCGCTTCAATGAGTGCGGCATCGTCGACCAGCTCGCCGCGCGCGCAGTTGACGATGCGCACGCCCGTCTTCATCGCGGCCAGGGTCTTGGCATTGACGATGCCCAGGGTCTGCGGGGTGAGGCCGACATGGAGGGTGAGGTAGTCGGCCTTGGCAAAGAGCTCGTCCACAGGCACCAGACCGATGCCGTTTTCGCGGGCCACGGCAGCGGAGACAAAGGGATCGCTGCCGAGGATTTCGAGGCCGAAGCCGCGGGCGCGCCTGGCCACTTCCAGGCCGATGCGGCCGAGGCCGAGGATGCCGAGGGTTTTGCCGCGCAGCTCGGAGCCTTGCAGGGATTTCTTTTCCCAGCGGCCGGCGTGCATGGAGCTGTTAGCGGCAGGAACCTTGCGGGCGAGCGCGATCATGAGGCCGAGGGTAAGTTCGGCGACGGCCACTGCGTTGGCGCCGGGCGTATTCATGACCACGATGCCGCGGCGGGTGGCGGCTTCGGTGTCGATGTTGTCGACGCCCACGCCGGCGCGGCCGATGACGCGCAGCCGGGGAGCGTGTTCGAGGAGCGCGTCGTCCACCTGCACGGCGGAGCGGACCACCAGCGCGTCGGCTTCGGCGAGCGCGGCGGGCAAGCCGTCGGGCAACTGGTCGTGGGTCTTCACTTCCCAACCGGGCTCGGCCGCAAACACGGCCAGGGTTGCCGGAGACACCTTTTCCGCCAGAACGATCTTCATTGCAGGTTCCTTTCCTGTTTCGCCGCTTGCGTAATCGTCGAATTGGATGCCGTGCTGCGCGCACAGCAGGTCGAACATGCGCACCACCGCCGCATGGGGCTTGCCTTCGCCGCGTTCGTACTTGGTGAGCGAGTTGGGATGCACGCCAAGGCGCTCGGCCATCTCGTATTGGTAGAGGTCGAGCTTCTTGCGCGCGATCAGCAGCTTTTCGCCGAAGGTGAGTTCAGGCATGGACTCCTCAAGAAAGCGGAGCTAGCCGCGCTTCGCGCGTTGGCGGCGGAGCCGCGATCTCGCCGCCAGCGCCGTTAACACCGCTAACACCGCTTATTTCGCTGCTTCCGCATAGACCTTCTGCGCGGCGGCGACGCCCTGGCCGTACTCGACCTTGAGGCCCAGCGTGTCTTTGGCGATGTGCTCCATGGCGCCGAGGAAGGCGACGGTGTCAAGGTAATCGAAGTAGCCGAGATGGGCAACGCGGAAGATCTTGCCTTGCATCTCGCCCTGGCCGTTGGCGGTGACCAGCGCGAAGCGCGACTTGAGCGCCTTAACCACGTCGCCGGAGTTCATGCCTTCGGGCACGGCAACGGCGGTGGCGGCGGCTGCCGGAGCGGTGGGCGCGAAGAGCGTAAAGCCGAGGGCGACCAGGCCGGCGCGGGTGGCGGCGGCGTTGACCTGGGCGTTGTCGACCAGGGCGATACGGCCTTTTTCGAGATCGCCGCCGGCCTGGCCGGCGATGAAGTCGAGCGCGGCGCCGAGACCGGCCACCAGCGCCACGGCGGGGGTGTAGGCGCTTTCGCCCTTGACGGCGTTCTTGCGCTCCTTGCGGAGGTCGAAGTAGAAGCGCGGAGTCTTCGCGGTCTCCATCGCTTCCCAGGCGCGCTCGCTCACGCTCAGGTAGGCGAGGCCGGGCGGGATCATGACCGCCTTCTGCGATCCGCCGATGAGGATGTCGATGCCCCAGCCATCGACGTCGAAGTGGGTGGTGCCCAGGCCAGTGATGCCGTCGACGACCAGCATCGTCTCGGGTGCGAGCTCATCGCGGAGCTTTGCGATCGCCTGCACGTCATGACGCACCGTGGTGGAGGTTTCGGTGGCCTGCATATAGATGGCCTTGTGCTCCGGCTTGAGCGCCTGCCGGACCTCGGCCAGGTCGAAGGTCTGGCCGTAGGGCGCGGAGATGACGTCCGCCTCGCAGGCGAAGGCCTTGACCAGACTGACCCAGCGCTCGCCGAACTTGCCGGCGGTGAGCACCAGGACGCGGTCACCGGGCGAGGTGAGGTTGGAGACCGAGGCTTCCATGGCGCCGGTGCCGGAGCTGGCCAAAAGCAGCACGTCGTTCTTGGTGCCCACGAAGACCTTGAGCTGAGCCAGCACCTTCTGAAAGAGGGCGCGGAACTCCGGAGTGCGGTGGTGCATGTCGGCTGCAGCCATGGCGAACTGGGCGGCGGGGAGCAAGGGTGTGGGACCGGGGGTAAAGAGGCGGGTTTTGCGGATCATGGTTCCTCCGTCGGCTGCGTGGGATGCGGACAACCGCTGCAATCACAGAATACACACTTTTGTGATTTTTGTGGGAGGAATCAACAATTGCGGAGGGTTGTGTAAAACGGGGAGGGAAAGCGGGGGATGAGAAAGGGTCAGGCCCTGGGAGGCGCGATCGACTGCGCCGTCCCAGGCCTGAAGAAACGGTGAATGGGTTGCCGTGCTTTACCGCCGGCCGCCGCCACCTCCGCCGCCGTGGAATCCGCCGCCGCCGCCATGGAATCCGCCCATGCCGCCACCATGGAATCCGCCGCCGCCGCGGATGCCGCCGCCCTGGAACCGGCCGTTACCGATGCCGCGCATGCCGCCGCCATACATGCCGGGGCGTCCGTAGTAGCCACGGCCGTAGAAGCCCGGCCCCCATCCACCCCAACCCATGCCCATGCCCATGCCCATACCCATACCCATACCCATACCCATACCCCAGCCCATGGGGTAGAAGCCCCAGCCGAAGGGGCTATAGAAGGGGTTCATGCCGAGGTAGGTGAAGCCCGAGTACCAGGGATCGGGGTACCAGCCGGGTTCGTATCCGGCGCCGTAATATTCTGAGGCGATCTGATTATTCGCCTCGGCCAGGTTTTCTGAGCGCAGCTTGCTCCAGGCCATGAGCTGATCCTCGGAGAGATCGGGGGTAAAGCCGCGGGTCTTGGCATGTTCGCCGGGGAACAGCGCCATCTGGTGCAAACCTTTTACTTCCTGCCATTTGTGGTGCTCGTACTCGACTTCGGCCTGTCCCTTGAAGACTCTGGCCATAGGGCTGTTGGCGTTGAACTCGTAGTAGCCGGTTTTGACCATTTGTGTGGTCACGCCGTTATCGACGACTTGCAGGGTATTTTCGCGGAAGATCTGGTCGACTTCGACGGCAGCGCGCCCATGTTCGAGCTCGACGACGGTAGGCGTGAGGTCGGGCGAAAGCATCTTCACGGCGCTGTCGTTGTCAACGCGCAGGTAAACGCCGGGATTCAACAGGATCTCGACCCTGCCTTCGCTGGTGCGCAGTTCCTCGCCAGCCTGCATGGTGACAGAGCCGACATTTTGCTGGGTAAGTTGCTGCCCGTCTAGATAAGCTACGCCTTCGAGATAATTGAGTGTACCGGGGAGTGGCTGCTGATTGTTTTGGGCCGCCGGACCGTTTTGCAGCGACGGGCTGTTTTGCCCATCGGGGCCGTATTGCGCCGCCGGACCGTTTTGCACTGCCAAGCCGTTGGGCGCCGCCGTGCCGTATTGCGCCGCCGCGAACATGGGCCCCGTCAAAATTCCCACGCTCAGCATGGCTAAGGTTGTTTTCACGATCCTCCAGGTTCTCATCGTTTTAATCTCCATAAGTATAAATGCAGTTCTGGGAGAAAAGTTCTGGGGGGACAGCGATGCGGCTGTTCGTAATGTGAAACCCAAGATGCGACAGTCAAGGGAGAGCAGGCAACGCACGGGAGGGTCTTGGATTGGCGGCGGCCTTGGCTGCGAGGCGCAATCGAGGCCCGATTTACAATAAAAATTCAAGGAAGGGAGCCCCATGGACGCAGGTGAACTCGAAGCGCTGGTGAGCCAGCAGATGATCGCAGCGATGAAGGCGCACGATGCGGAGCGCACGGGCACGCTGCGGCTGATCATGACGGCGCTCAAGAACAAATCGATTGAGAAGCGCGCGCCGCTCACTCAGGCGGAAAGCGAGCAGACGCTGGCCACGATGATCAAGCAGCGGCGCGACTCGATCGAGCAGTTTACCAAGGGCGATCGTCCCGAGCTGGCGGCGAAGGAGGCCGCCGAGATCACGGTGATTGAGGAGTTCCTGCCCAAGGCGCTGGACGAGGCGGGCCTTGCGTCGCTGGTGAGCGACGCCATTGCCGAGCTGACCGCGTCGCTGGGCCACAAGCCGGTCGCGAAGGAGATGGGCGCGGCGATGAAGGCCGTGCAGGCCAAGCTGCAGGCGGCGGGAGCGCGCGCCGAGGGCCGCACAGTGAGCGAGCTGGTAAAGAAGTCGCTGGCGGCGTAGGGCAGGCGGCAGGTTGTGCTTTTCCACCCATTT
>JAKABE010000305.1 GCA_021801945.1 Acidobacteriota bacterium | reverse complement strand
AGCCCTCATCGAGCCGCCAGCTTGGAAGTGGGCTGATTTGCTCAACCCCGACCGGACCCAACCGCCCCTGTTCGTTGTCCTCGCCGGTCTCCAGGACCCCGGCAACCTGGGCACGATCCTGCGCTCCGCCGAGGCCTTTGGCGCGGCGGGTGTCCTCAGCCTGCCAGGAACCGTCAGCGCCTGGAACCCCAAGGCTGTGCGCGCCTCTGCCGGCAGTGTCTTCCGCATTCCGCTGCTCTCCGTTAGCACTGATGAGTGCTTCACCCGCCTGCGCCAGGCCGGCATAAGGCTCTGGACCACCGCTCCCAGCGGCGCCAAACCTGCCAACCTCGTTCAGCTGTCCGGCCCGGCCTCTCTCCTCATCGGCAATGAGGGCAGCGGCGTACCTGCCGAACTCGCATCCAGAGCCGATGGCGTCATCACCATTCCCTGCCCCGGCCCAGTGGAGAGCCTCAACGCCGCCGTCGCCGCCAGCGTGCTACTCTATGAAGCCTCGCGGCAACGCTCCGCACCTTCTGGCGGGCGGTCGGCCCATCGAGGAGACAGACGATGAGCCTATTCGACAACCAGCCCGATCTTTCCTTACCGATTGCCTCCTCCAATAATCTCCTCACCAGAGGTGGCGCGCCGCTGGCCGAGCGCATGAGGCCCCGCACCCTCGACGAACTCCTCGGCCAGGAGCATCTGGTCGGCCCTGGCAAGCCTCTCCGTGTCCAGATCGAGCGCGACGACGCCGGCTCCATGATCTTCTGGGGCCCACCTGGCGTGGGCAAAACCACCCTGGCCAAAATCATCGCCGAAACCACCCGGGCCAGCTTCATCGAGTTCTCCGCCGTCACCAGCGGCATCAAGGAGATCAAGCAGGTGATGGCCGACGCCGCCAAAGCCGCTGAGCTGCACTCCCGCACCATCCTCTTCGTGGATGAGATTCACCGCTTCAACAAAGCTCAGCAGGACGCGTTTCTTCCCTACGTCGAGCGCGGCACCATCCGCCTCATCGGCGCCACCACGGAGAATCCCTCCTTCGAGATCATCTCCGCTCTGCTCTCCCGCTGCCGCGTCTACGTGCTCGAGCCGCTCAAGGAAGAGCAGATTGTCACCCTCCTCGGGCGCGCGCTGGCCGATAAAGACCGCGGCCTTGGCGCTCTCAACCTCGCCGCAGACAACGACGCTCTTGAACTCATCGCCAGCTACTCCAGCGGCGACTGCCGCAGCGCCTACAACACCCTCGAAGTCGCTGTCCAGCTAGTCCAAGACGAGAAAAAAATCACCAAAGCCGTCGCCGCCGAGGCTGTTCAGCGCCGCGTCCTCATGTACGACAAATCCGGCGAGGAGCACTACAACCTCATCTCCGCGCTCCACAAGAGCGTCCGCAACTCCGACCCCGACGCCGCCCTCTATTGGCTGGGCCGCATGTTCGCAGCCGGCGAAGACCCGCTCTATCTGGCCCGCCGCATCGTGCGCATGGCCATTGAGGACATCGGCCTGGCCGCGCCCGAAAGCCTCAACCTCTGCCTCTCAGCCAAAGAAGCCTACGACTTCCTCGGCTCGCCCGAAGGCGATCTGGCGCTCGCCGAAGCCGTCGTCTATCTCTGCCTCGCGCCCAAGTCCAACGCCGTCTACACGGCCTACGGCGCCGTCCAGGACGACATCGAGCACACCCGCCAGGAGCCCGTCCCGCTGCACCTGCGCAACGCTCCCACGCGCCTCATGAAAGATCTCGGCTATTCCGCCGGCTACCGCTACGCCCACGACGAAGAAGGCAAAGTCGCCGACATGGACTGCCTCCCCGAGAGCCTCCGCGGCCGCAGCTACTACCACCCGACGCAGGAGGGTCGCGAGAGGCAGTTACTGCAAAGGATGGAAGAAGTTCGGAAAATCCGCGCCGGCAAGCGCGGCAGCGGTTAAGACTCCCGGCCAACTCTGCAATCTACACTGCGGTGCGCGCTCGTGGACGGGCCAAACATGAACCGCCGTCACGCCGTCAGTAGCCCTAACCCCGGCTCTTCGGCCCGGGGCAGCCATCTCCGGCGCCGTGGGCGCCGTTGGCCTTGTGCAGCTCCTGCAGGGCGTTCACCGTCACGCGATGTCGCTGCATGGCCGCGATGCCCTCCGCCGCCGCTTGCGCCGCAGCGATCGTGGTGATGGTGGGAATCCGCGCCTGCACGGCGGCCCTGCGGATGGGCTTCTCGTCGAAGATCGCGTCTAGGCCGCGCGGCGTATTCACGATCAACTGAATCCGGCCCTCCTTGATCAGGTCCACAGCGTTGGGACGGCCCTCGTTGACCTTATACACCCGTTCCACGATCAGCCCCGCGCCTTCGAGCGCATTGGCAGTGCCCTCCGTGGCTACGATCTTGAAGCCCAGGTGCACGTAGCGCCGCGCCAGCTCGATCGCCGCCTGCTTGTCGTTGTCGTTCACGGTAAAGAAGACCGTTCCGCCCGTAGGCAGCACGTGCCCGGCCGAGAGCTGCGCCTTGGCAAAGGCCTCGCCAAAGTGGGCCGCCACGCCCATCACCTCGCCGGTGGACTTCATCTCCGGCCCCAGCACCGTATCCACGCCGGCAAACTTCGACCACGGAAAGACCGGCGACTTGACATAGTAGTGCTCGCCCATTTCCAGATCTTTGCCCGCAGCAAGCTGGTCAGGCAGCAGTTCACGCAGCTTGCGCCCGGTCATGAGTCTTGCGGCAATCTTCGCCAACGGCACGCCTGTCGCCTTCGACACATACGGCACGGTGCGTGAGGCGCGCGGATTCACCTCGATCACATACACGCAATCCTTGCCCTGCGCGTCGCGCTGAATGGCAAACTGCAGATTCACCAGGCCCACGACCTTCAGCGCCAGCGCCAGCTTGTGCGTGTAGCTGCGCAGAGTTTCCAGCGTCTCTTCGCGAATGCTCACCGAGGGCAGCACACACGATGAGTCGCCGGAGTGGATGCCAGCCTCCTCGATGTGCTGCATGATGCCGGCAATCAGCACATCCTCCGAGTCGCACAGCGCGTCTACATCCACTTCGACGGCGTTCTCCAGGAAGTGGTCGATCAGCACCGGCCGCTCCTGCGAGTACTCAACCGCCTCGCGCATGTAGCGGGTCACCGACTCAGCGTCGTAGGCAATCACCATGGCTCGGCCGCCCAGCACATAGCTAGGCCTCACCAGCACCGGGTAACCGATGCGTTCGGCCACAGCCAGCGCTTCTTCGACGCTGGTGGCCGTGCCGCCGCGCGGCTGCGGGATCTCTAAATCCTCAAGCAATTTTCCGAATTGCTTGCGATCCTCGGCCATGTCGATCGACTCGGGCGAAGTCCCGATGATGGGCACACACGCCGCGCGCAGCCGCTGAGCAAGATTGAGCGGCGTCTGCCCGCCGAACTGCACAATCATGCCAATCTTGGCGCCCGATTGCGCCTCGTGGTTGTAGATCGCCAGCACGTCCTCCAGCACCAACGGCTCAAAGTAGAGCCGGTCGCTGGTGTCGTAGTCGGTGGAGACGGTCTCGGGATTGCAGTTCACCATGATGGTCTCGTAGCCATCGTCCTTCAGCGCAAAGGCCGCGTGGCAGCAGCAGTAGTCGAACTCGATCCCCTGCCCGATGCGGTTCGGCCCCGAACCCAGAATGATGATCTTCGGCTTCGTGGTCGGTGGCGCCTCATCCTCTTCGTCGTAGGTCGAGTAGAGATAGGGCGTCATGGACTCGAACTCCGCCGCACACGTATCTACCAGCTTGAAGACCGGCCGGATTCCATGTTTCTCGCGCAGTTCCCTCACCTGCCGCACGCCCTCGTGGCCTTCCAGCTTCCACTCCGTGGCGATGCGCTCATCGCTCAGCCCCAGCCGCTTCAGTCGCCTCATCTGCTCCGCGCCAATCTCGGCCGGGGTGGTGCGCGCAATCGTACTCTGCGCCAGCGTGATCTCGCGCAGTTGGTGCAGGAACCACGGGTCCATGCGCGTCAGCCGCGCCACCTCGCGCACGCTCATGGCCCGCTCAAAGGCGTAGCGGATGTAGCCCAGCCGCTCCGCCCGCGGCGTCACCAGCATCTGCGTCAGCCGCCGCGGCTCCAGCACCTCCGCGCCGGTTCGCTTGCCGGTCTCGAGCGACCGCCAAGCCTTCATCAGCGCCTCTTTGAACGTGCGCCCAATGGCCATCACCTCGCCCACCGACTTCATCTGCGGCCCCAGCGTGTCGTCCGCGCCGGGAAACTTCTCGAACTGCCACTTGGGAATCTTCACGACTACGTAGTCGATGGTGGGCTCAAAGCAGGCCGGCGTCTTGCGCGTAATGTCGTTGGGAATCTCGTCGAGCGTATAGCCCACGGCCAGCTTGGCCGCGATCTTCGCAATCGGAAAGCCCGTCGCCTTTGAGGCCAGCGCCGACGAGCGCGAGACGCGGGGATTCATCTCGATCACAATCATGCGCCCGTCCTGCGGATTGATCGCAAACTGCACATTCGATCCGCCCGTCTCCACGCCGATCTCCCGCATGCAGGCGATGGCCCCGTCGCGCATCTTCTGGTACTCGCGGTCGGTGAGCGTCTGCGCCGGCGCCACGGTGATCGAGTCGCCCGTGTGCACGCCCATGGGATCGAAGTTCTCAATCGAGCAAATGATGATCACGTTGTCCGCCAGGTCGCGCATCACCTCCAGCTCGAACTCCTTCCACCCCAGCACGCTCTCTTCCACCAGGCACTCGTGCACCGGCGAAAGGTCCAAACCGCGGGACAGAATCTCCATCAGTTCCTCGCGGTTGTAGG
>JAKABE010000304.1 GCA_021801945.1 Acidobacteriota bacterium | reverse complement strand
GTGTATGCGCTTCGCATAGCGATTGCGCGATGGGAGGCCAGAACCTGACGTTGCCTGACGTAACCAGTCCCCCGTGCTCGCCGCCGCAGGTTCAGCCGTCCCCCGCAGGACGCTGATCCCAAGCCGCACCCCGGCTTTACAGCCACCGCCGTCATCGGGCTTCCTTTCGACATTGTGCACAGAGTTCCCGCCGTCGTGATCAACGACAATCGAGAGTTGGCCATCGAACTGAATCATGCAGTCAGGCAGTAAGCTGGAGCTGAGACGGGGCTGGCAGCCGCACACCGCCGGTCCCCGTTTGAATCCGCGCGTTGACCGCCAGAGAGATTCCTCATGCCCAGCCTGAACCTCGAAATCGCCCAGCAGCGAGCATTCAGCAGTCCCGAGGAAGAAGCGTTTCTGAATCTCCTGCGCACCGCCGACCGCCTGCGCCGCGCTTTCGAGCGGAGGACGCGCACCTGGGGTGTTACTTCCACGCAATACAACGTCCTGCGCATTCTGCGCGGCGCGCATCCGCATGGCCTCACCTGCGCGGCGATTGGCGAGCGGATGATCGCCGCGGAACCCGACATTACGCGGCTGCTGGCCAGGATGAAGAAGCTCCAGCTCGTCCGCCAGCAGCGCGACCGGCGCGACCGGCGCGTGGTGCGCACCTATATTGCCGCGGCTGGGGAGGAATTGCTGCGGTCGCTCGATCCGTTGATCCAGCAGCTTCCTGGGGAGCTACTGGGGCACATGGACGCCAAGGAGTTGGCGGAGATGATCCGCCTGCTGGAATTGGCCCGGCAACACACCGAAGAGATCTCTGGCCAGGACAAAAGCGGCGAAGGCCAGAAGGCCTAGAACTGGTTGCATTCATCCCCGTCCCACGCCTCCAAAGACGCCATGACCAGCCCGAACTGTGTCCTTTGCTACAGATTGCTGTCTGCTGCCGGCTGGATGCAGCCTCCCCTGGATCGCTATAAGTAAGGAGGGCAAACACTGCGGCAGCTTGCGGCGTCTGCCTGGAGGAAGAATGGAATTGCGCGCGGTGGTCTTCGACTATGGAATGGTGCTCACCGGCCCGCCGGACCCTGGGGCGCGGGCAGAGATACTGCGCATCACCGGGCTCAGCGAGCAGCAGTTCGAGGATCTGTATTGGAGGGATCGACACGCCTACGACGAAGGCAAGTTCACGGGATTCGGCTTCTGGCAAAAGCTGGCGCGCGACGCGGGGCTGGAATTGAGTTCCGCAGCGATCGAGGAGCTGAATGAGTGGGACGCGCGCATGTGGTCCATCATCAACACCGCCATGGTGACCTGGCAGTTCGCGCTCAAGCAGCGCGGTCTGCTTACCGCCGTCCTCTCCAACATGGGCGATAAAGTACATGCGCACATGGAGCGGGAGTTTAGCTGGCTGGCGCGCTTTGACGTGCGGGTATGGAGCTACCAGTTGGGCGTGGCCAAGCCTGATCCGGCCATCTATCGGTACGTGCTCGAACGGCTAGGCACGCAACCGCACGAAACGCTCTTCCTCGATGACAAACTGGTGAACATTCAAGCCGCTGCCGCCATGGGCATGAAGGGTTTGGTCTTTTCCTCCGTCGAGCAACTGCGCCGCGACCTGCTGGCGCAGGGTTTTGACGGACAGCTTCCGCTTCCTGGCTGAAAGACGGGCGCGCTTCTATTTGCGCAGCGAAATGGCGCGGGCGGTGCCGCGAGCATCATGACGCCATGCCGAGGCCCACGAGGTTGGCCGCGGCGATGATGACCAGGATTCCGGCCCAGAGCAGCCGCACCGGCCGCGAGCCCACGCCCTTCCACTCGCCCAGTGCGAGTCCCACCAGACCGCCCCACAGCACATATCCGCTCATGTGGAGCATCCAGTTCACATAAGAAAGTCGCGCGGGAATATTAGCCGCGCCCCAGGCAAAGAAGAAGAATTGCAGGTACCACATCACACCCCCGGCGGCGGCCATTGATCCGTTCTTCACCAGCGTGCCGGCCGGTTGGGCAAGATCGGCGCGCAGCGATAGCTCATTTTTGAATCCCAGACGCGTAAAACAATAAGCAAAATTGACCACCGCGCCCCCGCCCATGATGAGCACATAACTGGGCAGCGCCGCGTACATCGCGTTCACATGCAGCCGCAGCGCGGCAGCAGCGATGGGCCGGGCCGCATCGATGGCAAACGACATCCCCGAGGAGAAGATGCCGCACAGGACCGCCAGCATCAGCCCCAGTTTCACGTTGAACTCCTGGACCGCAGCGCCCAGTTCGGCTTCTTTCTGATGGCCGGCATAGGAGACGATCGCGACCCCGATCAGCGCCACCACGATGCCGGCCATGGTCCATAGCCCACTGCGGGTGTCAAAGAGCAAGGCGAACCGGCCGCGCATCAGGGGTGGAACCAGCGTGCCCACCACCAGCGTGACGCCTATCGCCACGCCGATGCCCAGCGACATGCCCAGGTAACGCATGGTGAGCCCATAGCTCACGTTGCCCACCCCCCACATGGCGCCAAACAGCGCCACCTTCCACATGAGGCTGGGACTAAGCCCGGCATAGAAGGAGTCAAAGTGGGGAAGCAAACACAGGCTCACGCTGATGGGCAGCAGAATCCAGGAGAAGAAGCCGGCCACGGCCCAGGTTGTCTCCCACGACCACTTTCGGACCTTTTCGATGGGCGCGTAGAAGGACGCCGCGCACGCCGCTCCCACCATGTGCCATCCAATACCAGCGAGTATGACCGGCATTCCCCCTCCGCGCTCTGCAAGCAGCCGCCATCTCTCGCGCATCGCCCGCGGCCAAGTTGAAAGCCTACCCGTTCACAACGCTCTCTGTACAGTCCAAGGAATCGTTGGTCGCAAACTCCTGCCAGCCATACGCGTGCCCGCGGCGGCTTCGGTCACAACGAAGCCACGCCCCGGCCCGGTACACTTTTTCCATGGCCCTCCGCCTCTACGCCGCCACCACCAGCGCGGGCAAGCTACGCGACTTCCGCACCGCCGCTCAAGCCTACGCCTTGGCCATCGATCCGCTGCCCGGGCTCGCAACCATCCCCGCTCCGGTGGAAGACTGCGCCACCTTCGCCGCCAACGCTACGCTCAAGGCTGTCTACTACTCGCGGCTCGTCCCTGGGGAACTGGTGATCGCTGACGACTCGGGCCTGGAAGTGGACGCGCTTGGGGGAGTTCCCGGTGTGCGTTCGGCGCGGTATGCCGCCGACGCCGGGCTGGTGGACTCGCCCGACGCCAATGACAACACCGACGTCTGGAACAATATGCTCCTGCTGCAGCGGCTGAGCGGCATCCCCGCTCCGCAACGAACCGCGCGCTACCACTGCGTCCTGGCCGCGGCCCGCGATGGCGAGGTGCAACATACTGCCGATGGCTCCGTGGAAGGGATCATCCTCGACGCTCCGCGCGGCACGGGAGGCTTCGGCTACGATCCCCTCTTCTATCTGCCCGAACTGGGCAAGACCATGGCCGAAATCGACCTGGAAACCAAGCTCTCGCTCAGCCATCGCGGGCGTGCCTTCGCGGCGCTGCTGCCCAAACTGCTCTGACCTGGCCTTACACTCCCGTCGAGCCGCGGAGCAGCGGCTTGACGGGAGTAAGGCCAGGCTCCAATAATGCAGGTGAAATCAAGCAAGAATGTTTCGTCCCTTAATTTGATACTGCCCATCGGCAGGCGTACGGCCTCTTGGGCGCTAGCTGCATCTGGATTCTTCAGGAGCCGAGATCGTCATGGCAACCGCACAATCACCGATCGCGCCCACGGTCCGGCGCGGTGTCGAACCCTTGCGCGCCGGGAAAGGAAATTCCTTTCTCTGGCACAAACTGCACTCTCTGCTCGGCATTATTCCCATCGGAGCATTTCTTCTTGAGCATCTGATCTCGAACTATGAGGCGCTCAAGGGCCCTGCCGCCTATGGCGCGCAGGTGAGGTTCCTGAACAATTTGCCGCTGGTGCGGGTGCTGGAATGGGTGTTTATCTTCCTGCCGCTTCTTTATCACGGCATCTACGGACTTTACATCTGGCTGCGCGGCAAGGCCAACGTTGTCTACTATCCCTGGTCGGGCAACTGGATGTACGTCGCCCAGCGCTACACCGGGCTGTTCGCTTTTGTGTATATCGGTTTCCACGTCGCAACGCAGCGATTCATGGGCGTGGATTTGCCGAATCATCCGGCAGCCGCGTTCTGGAAGGTGCAGCACCAGTTGCAGAATCCGTGGATTCTGGCCTTTTACATCGTTGCCATGATCGTCGTCTGCTGGCACTTTGCCTATGGCATCTGGCTGTTCGCAGCCAAGTGGGGCATCACGCCGGGCGAACAGTCGCGCAAGCGCTTCGGCTATGTGTGCGTGGCCTTCGGCGTACTGCTGGCGGCCATGGGGCTGGCCAGCATCTGGGCCTTCGTGGGCGGCAAGTACGCCAACGCTCCGGAGAATCCCCCTCTCACCGTATCCAGAATGGTTGCCCCGGCGGCGCCGGCGGCCATGGACGGCCCGCCTGTGGTGGGAGTGCGTGGCGCAGGAACCGATTCGATTTAAGCGCCTGGGCTACAGGCCGAAAGGAAGAAGGAAGACTCCATGGCAGCACCTAGAATTATCGTGGTTGGCGGCGGGCTGGCCGGCCTGTCGGCGGTCATCAAGATTGCCGAGGCGGGAGGCAGCGTCGATTTATTTTCCATCGTTCCGGTCAAGCGTTCGCACTCAGTTTGCGCCCAGGGCGGCATCAACGCCGCCAAGAATCTGAAGGGTGAAGGCGACACCACC
>JAKABE010000303.1 GCA_021801945.1 Acidobacteriota bacterium | reverse complement strand
CGGCTGGAGCGCGGCCTCCCGGCCCGCGCTTGTTCTGCACCAATAGGAGGGATGTTCTAAGTTGTACGCCACGCTACACCAAGAGGGAAGCTGTTATAGCCATACGCAAGGGAACCGCAACGTGAATCAAGAAGGGAATTAGGATTGCGGCCTGAGAGCATGCCGATTCAAAAGCCGGGTGCTTTCGTCTGAATCGCATAGAGCGACTTGTGCGTCAGGATATAGAGAGTACGGCGATCCGTTCCGCCAAATATAAGATCGATCGGGCGCTCGGGAACTTCAATTTCTCCCATAAGGTTTCCTTGGGCACTATACACCAGGACCTGCTCCGCCGCTAAATAGACGTTGCCCTCCTTGTCCTGGGTTACGGCTTGTCCTCCATCTTCGGCAAAGAGCGTGACAGCGCCGAAGTCTCCGCTGCGGGTGATGTCAACCTTAAAGGTTCTCTCATCCGACTCATCCGTAATGTACTGCGGGCGTCCCGGAACCGCACGCTCCAGGCCATACGCATGCAGAATATTAGCCAGCTTCGTGCCCCAGCGAAGTTCCCCATTGACGAAGGCGTCGGTTGCCGGGAGGAACACGCTACCGTCCGGAGAGACATATTGCCAGGGCGTTTGGGTTGAGAGATCCAGGCTGGACCACACATCCACCGGCAGAAAGGCCGTCATCCCCGATCGTTCTTGAGCAGGTTGAGGCTTGAGCAGCGTCATCTGTGTCTCCGGCGAGCCGGGGCAGAAAGTATAGACGGTTCCTTTACCCTGGTAGGAAACCACCAGCAGATCGCCGGCGCGATCGAAGGCGAGATTGACAGGATCGAGCGGGTTGTCGCGAACCACCACGGCTTCGGCGTTTGAGGGCGACCAGCGGTAGATGCGCTGCCAGTGGGCATCGACGAAGTAGAGCTGACCGGCAGGGTCGACGGCTGCGCCGGAGATGTTAAAGAAGCCGGTGGCGAGGCGCTTCAGTTGCGCGCCCGCGGGAAGGATCGAAGAGAGATCGCTCCGTTGTGGCCGAGCTGGTTTGCCTGGCACATCGAGAGATGCAAATTCTTCGGCCCGAACCTCCGCATGATCCGTTGTATCGATGACGGCATTGTCAAACGGCACCTTGCTGTTGCTGTTGACATGCAAGTTCCGGAAATGGATGCCGCTCGATTCCGAGACCTTGATGGCGGTGGGGAATGGCTGATAGCTACTGACAACGCGATACCCGTGGTAATTGGCGATCGTGATGTTGGATGACTGTTCGATGGAGAGCGGAAGCGCGAAGGCGCTTTCGCCGCGCTCCTCTTCGGTTTGCAGCGCGTCGATCTCCCAGTTCTTCACCCGCACAAGTTTCACTTCGTTGCGGACATGGTGCTCGCTGGAAAGCTCATAGATGTGGCCCGAAGTGCTGGTGTCCGATATATACAAGCCGGCCTGGGCGAAGGTGCTTGGGGTCCAGATGTCGGCGAAGGTCCCGCCGCCGCCGTTGGTAATCCAGAGGCTGGGATATTGGCCATCCCAACGGCGGCGGATGTCGGGATCGGCGGTGTGGGTGTTGTTATAGGGGCTGATCCACGATCCGTCCAGCCCCATGGTGCCGTGGCCGCCGAGAAAACGCACATCGTCCATGAGGGAGTTCGCGCCCGCCATCCACAGGGCGGCGACCGCGCGGCTGTTGATGCCGTTCGTATAAAGGCCGATGCCGGTGACGATGTTCCTGCCGCCCTTAGGGGCTTCGAGAAGCGGTACCGGCGTACCGGGACCTTGAAATGCCGGCGTGCCGTCGGGAATGTCGAACTGCGTCATGCTGGGATGGAGGCCGATGAGCACGGTATCCGGACGCAGCATGATGGTGCCGGTGACGATATAGTGTCCCATCGGCACATACAGGACCCGATGTTCAGCGATAGCCTTGCGGATGGCTGTGGTGTCGTCTGTCTTGCCGTCCCCTTTCACCCCAAGTGAGCGCAGGTTGACCCAGGTGTTCTCTGGCGGAAGCACTGGAATGGCGCTGGCGCCAAAGGGAGGAAGCGCGGCGACCGGCTGCGCGTGAAACCTGGTGAGAATCTCGCCTCTGTCTCCAAGCCCTTGCATCGTCAGCCCATGCATGAAAGAACTAACCTCGTAGTTCTCCGCCGGGCCGGGAACTGTCCTGCCGCTCTCGCGGAACTGGGCGAAAGTCGTTACGTTGTGGCAAGACGCGTGGACGACATTGACCTCCGTCGTCGGGTTCTGACCGTTGCTGATGGTAATCGCTGGACCGGTAATGTTCTCAAAGCGTGAATTCTCCACCCACAGCTCATCGGAATAGCCGGCATCAATGGAGATCGCCTGCGGAACGTTGCGGAAAGAATCGTGAACCAGCGTGAGGCCGGCCTCATGCTCTTGGATGGCGGCGACACTTTGGCCCCCAAATGTCGAATCTAGGAGCGTGTATTGCCAGCTGGGTGATGTCATGCCCGTTACGATCCCGAATTTGCCGCCGTAGAAATGCAGGTCTTCACTTTCGTTGCCGATGTCCTTGAGCGCGGCAAGGCCGGACCCCATATGGAAGTCGATGTGGGACAGATAGCTGTGCTGCGCCACGTGGAAGCGGATGGCGACCGCGCCGGGATTGCCAGGGCCTATGTCGAAATCCACGTTGCTCATTGCCGAATAAAAGGTGCCTGCATTTGCATCGGGGATCGTGTTGTTCGGCGGGACTGTTCCCGGAGTCGGAGGACGATTGGGCGGCATGCGAAAGTGGAAACGCGCGTGAGTGGTGCCGGGCCGGAATCCGGCGAAAAAGAACATGTAGCCAAGACTGCCCTGATAGCCCGGAGTATGGCCGCCCAGGACAAAGATGGGGCGATGGGCGCCATAACCGATGATGCGCACTCCTGGCCAGACGTAGATGGTATGCGTAATGCGATAGCGTCCTTCGGGGACGAAGACGATACCCTCAATGTCCTCGGCCTCCACTGCGTCGATGGCAGCCTGAATAGACGCGCTGTCGTCGCCGATTCCATCCCCATGAACAGCAAAGCCCGCGCTGCCAAGATAAATGGCCTCAGGATCATCGAGGCGGCTGGGATAAACCGATTGGCCGCGCAGCGGCAGGACCAACCCTAAGAGAATGATTATGGTGGCCAAAGCATTCCACTCTGATCTCATTGCGACCTCGCATCTGAAAGCGCATCTCGGCTTCAATAACTGGATCCTGAGCAAAAGCCGGCGCTGAAATCTTAAGCAAAGCTGCACCCTACTCTCAAGCAATTCTCCATTCATGGCCGTTGTACTATGTCTGGGTGAGGTGAAATCGATTGCGATTCAACCGGGTGCGGATCGACCGGAGGCGCACAAGCGCGCTCGGTAGGCAGCTAAAGAGGTGCGTGCGTGGCTTTGGAATTCCATCCATTCTTCTCTTTGTGGCATGGAGCCCTTTGTTTGTCTGCCTCCTTCCAGGGGGGTGCGGGCTTTTGACGCCGGCGAGCGCGGCCGGCCAGAACGGCGCCCAGGGCCAGGCCGCGGGCGGGGGAATGGCCAACGCCGGACCTCAACGGGCTGTCTTCGATAGTCAGCATCGCCCCATCACCGCGGGCGGCTTCGCAAAGACCGGTCCGATCGTCTTTATGAATGCGGCCAAGGCCGCCGGTCTCACCAGTTGGCGAGACGAGGCTGGCACTCCGGCCAAGCGCCTCATCTTGGAGGTCAAGGGGCCGGGCGTGTGCCTGCTGGACTACAACAACGACGGATGGCTCGATATCTTCCTTGTCAACGGCTCGACCTACGACGCGCTGGACGGCAAAGCCAAACCGCCTCAAGCTGCGCTCTTCCGCAACAACCACGACGGCACCTTCACCAACGTCGCCAAATTCGCCGGCGTCTCCAACGACCGCTGGGGCTATGGCTGCGCGGTAGGTGACTATAACAACGACGGCTGGCCCGACATTTACGTAACCAACTACGGCAAGAACCGCCTTTATCGAAACAATCATGACGGCACCTTCACCGATGTTGCCGAGCAGACGGGCGTAGCCCTGGACACAGGGTCAATCACACCGGTTTGGTCCACCGGCGCTACTTTCGGCGACTATGATGGCGACGGAAATCTGGACCTCTTCGTGGCTGGCTATATCCATCTTGACTTGTCACACCCTTCGGTTTACGGCTCCAGTTCCGTCAATCCCTCATATTGCGAATACTATGGTGTCCCGGTGTTGTGTGGTCCACGCGGCCTGCCCGGAGAACACGACCATTTGTTCCACAATAATGGCAACGGAACATTCACCGATGTGAGCAAGAAACTGGGCGTCGACGACCCCAGCGGCTACTACGGCTTGGGCGCCCTGTTTGCCGATGTCAACAACGATGGCAAGCCCGATCTACTGGTGGCTGACGACTCCACGCCCAACTATCTCTATATCAACAAAGGAAATGGAACCTTTGAGAACGATAGTTATGTCAGCGGGTATGCGCTCAACGAAAGCGGCCGCGAAGCAGCCAATATGGGCATAGCTGCTGGTGATTACATGAACAATGGCTGTCTCGATATCGTCAACACCGACTTTGCCAATGACTATAACATTTTGTTCCAGAACGACTGTCACGGCAATTTTGAGGATGTGAGTTATCAGGCCGGAATCGCCCTGTCTTCCATTCCCTTCGTGAGTTTTGGTGACGGCTTTCTCGACTACGACAACGACGGCTGGAAGGATCTGCTGATCATCAACGGCCATGTCTATCCCCAGGTCGACCAGCATCCGGAGTGGGGTGAGAGCTATGCCGAACGCCCGC
>JAKABE010000302.1 GCA_021801945.1 Acidobacteriota bacterium | reverse complement strand
AGCGGCAAAACGCGTGCTCGGCCGGCGCGAGACCGATAGGCCGTTCTTTCTCTTTCTTGCGATGGGTTCGCCCCATCCGCCCTATAACGCTCCCGAAGGCTTCGCCGGATTGCATGACCCGGCGGACGTGAAGAATCTTTTGCCGACCAACTTGCCTAATCGCCCAAAACATCTCGAACGCATGCTTCAGGTCTACGGCCTTGACACGGTTTCGACCGATGTTTACCGCAAGATTCGGGCTACCTATCTCGACAAGACCGCCTATGTAGACTGGCTGCTTGGCGAGCTGATGGATGCGATGGAGCGCACCAACCACACGGCAGACACGTCGCTGTTTGTCATATCGGACCACGGCGATTACGCGGGCGATTTTGGCTTGGTGGAGAAGTGGCCTTCCGGCATGGAACGCTGCCTGACGCATGTGCCGTTGATTGCGCGTGTGCCGGGCGGCAAGGCTGGCCATCGCGTGGCAGAACCGGTTGAACTTTTCGACTTTATGGCCACAACGCTGGAGCTTGCGGGCACCCAGGCCAGCCATACGCACTTTGCGCGATCTTTAATGCCGCAGATCCTGGGCGGCCCGGGGGATCGCGAGCGCGGCGCATTTACAGAAGGTGGCTTTAACACGTATGAGCCTCAGTGCTACGAGCCGGTTCCGGCCAGGAACTCCTGGTACTACGACCGCCTTCATTTACAGATCGCGGAACCAGAGACCGTCTCGCGAGTGGCTGCGGTTCGCACCGTCGATTACACCTTCGTCTCACGCCCGCAGGGAATCTCGGAGCTCTACTTGCGCAAGGATGATCCCGAGGAGCGCAACAACCGCTTCGGGGAAGCAGCGTATGCGGCTGTACAGCGCAGCGCCGAGCAGCGGCTCATGCATTGGTATGTGAACACCACCGGCATCGCGCCCATGAATCGTGATCCGCGTGGTTTAGCGGAGATTGTTCCCATGCCGGATTTTCCAAAGCACACCGCTGACCAGATTCTGGATTGATCGTCCAGGCTCTGCCGGTGTTGAATTCGTTACATTGGCCGCCGCATTCGTTACAGTTGCTGCAAACTCACACAGTTGCGGCGCTGCCCAACGCATCATGCGCTCGCTCTCCATCGGGCTGTAGACTGAATCGGAATTTCACGAACCAGTCATCTGAGTCAGCCGCTGGAAGATGGCGCCGTGACGAGAAGGCAAGAAGAACGGGCCAGGTCTTTGACCTGCTTGAACCAGAGATGGCTTTGCCGCGCAAGCCGCGCCCTTGCCGTGGCTGTGGCTGACAGACGTTACTCCAACATACTGGGCACGGCTCCGCTGCGATACCAATTTTGTATCAGGGTTCCCGGACCGAATCCGACCGCGCCGCATTGAATACCGTTGGCAAACGTCGTAGGGGTGCCGTTGAAATCCTCCACGATGGCGCCTGAGAAACCGGGAATATGAGTTCCTGGGTGGTCATAAGCAAAGCCGGTAAGGCCGATGCCTGACTTCTGCAGATAGTCTAGAAATGCAAGTGCCGCTGAAGGCGTGTTGGCATCGCAGTAGAACGACGAGCCAATGAGAGTGCTCCACTCCGTAATGATTACGGGGGCAATATTGGAAAGATTGCCAAACTTCGTGACCCATGTTGCCTGTTGTTCATCGGTGGCGCTGTGGAAGTAGGGATGAGAGGCATAGGCAACCTGGTTGAGAGGATCTTTTAGCGCGGGCGCCCCATCAAGATGCTCCGCATACGCAAGGCCGTCGGCGACGACGACATTTTTTGAGCCTGTGGCGCGGATGGCACTGATGGCGGCATTCATTGCATTGGCCCAGGCAGCCCAGTTTGTGGCATTAGGAGCAGGCTGGGGCTCGTTCATGATCTCGTAGAGAATGCCGGTGTCGCCGTTGAAGGCAGGGGCCAGTTCCTGCCAGACGCGTATGGTGGCTGCATCCGGCAGCGGTGTTGGACTTGTCTCACCGCTCTGCTTTTCGTCCTGCACGCTCACGATGACGTTGAGTCCGGCGGTACGCGCCTGTTTAATGCCGTTCTCCACTGTGGCAACAAAGCTGGACGTATAAAGACTATTTTCCGGGTCAAGTCCCGGTTGCGAGACCTGAAAGCGCACAGTATCCGATCCCCAGGACTTCATGGCGGCGAGTTCCGTGACGCTGAAATCGCTATAGGCAGTGGCATAGTTGCCCTGCTGAGCTGCGGGAGGCGCCACGAAGGCGGCGCTGACAACGCCATGTGGCGTCCATTCGACTCCATCGCGCATGAGATGGTTTCCCGACACCGTGACTTTGCCAACATTTTCCTGCGGCGGAGTTGTCGAGAGGTTAGACGAGGAACCGCCCGATCCTCCACATCCCAGGAGTAAGAAGAGTGTGAGATACGCAAATGTTGCAACCGCTTTGGGAAAAGCGTGGCGCTCCAGAGTCGATCGCTTTGAGGGCTCTATTGTGCGGCTCATGATTCGAATCACCGTTGATGGCACGAACATTAACGGATGTAAATTCTGCACAAATCATACTGTACCTTCCCGGATTCTTGAGTCCGGGGCTCTGGCGCGTACCCCAGGCCGGTCAGCGGCCGGCTGGACTCAGCGGCGCCAGATGCTTGGTGTTCTGGTAGGTGTAGGTAATACGGTGGATGACGGTGACCGTCGAGAGCACGGCCAGCACCCACAGCACCGGGGCCATCACTCCCCAGCGGTTGAAGAGCGCGCCCAGGATGATGAGCACGATGCGCTCGGGCCGCTCCATGAATCCCACCTTGCACTGCCCGATCAGCGCCTCGGCGCGGGCGCGCGTATAGCTCACCATGAGCGATGTGACCATCACGAACGCCACCAGCACCACGTATCTGAACCGGTTGATGCGCCCGTAGTAGACCAGCAGTCCGAAGAAGAGCACCACGTCGGAGTAGCGGTCGATCACCGAATCGAAGAATGCCCCGAAGACCGTAACCTGATTGTTGCGCCGCGCCACGCGCCCATCCACCATGTCGAAGATGCCGGCGCCGATGATCACCAGCCCGGCATAGAGGAACATCCGGACCCCGTTATAGGCGTTGGCATGGCCAAATAGAAAGGCCGCGGCGATATTGATGATCAGCCCGATGAAGGTGAGGACGTTGGGAGAGATACGGGTAAGAGCTAATCCGTATACGATACGGTCGAGAAGCCAGCCGCATGCGCGGCCAAAAGCACTGGTCCAGGTGGTCATGCCGATCTTCCTTGCTACTGCTCCACGCCGCCAGCTCCGTTTTGGGGAACCTCTTCGCCGGCTTCGTCGTGAATGGTAGTCAGTTTCAGGACCTCCAGTTCGCGTTTGCCATTGGGGGTGACAATGACGGCGACGTCGCCCACCCGTTTACCCACCAGCCCCCGGCCGATCGGCGAGGTGGTGGAAATCTGGCCGTTGGCCACGTCGGATTCTTCGCTCGTCACCAGACGGTAGATGATTTCCTCATCCTTGGTCGAGTCGTAGACCACGACTGTTGACCCGAAGGCAACCCGATCTTTGGGGATGTTGGCCAGGTTGACCAGAGAGAGCTCGGCCATGCGCTTCTTCAGCTGCCCCAGCCGGGCATTCACGAAATCCTGGCGCTGTTTCGCCATGTGATATTCCGCGTTCTCTGAGAGGTCGCCCAAGGCCACAGCCTTCTTGATCTCCGCGGGAAGCTCATGGGCGAGCTCGTGCTCAAGGAGTTTGATCTCTTCGAGAAGCTTTCGTTTGATGTGTTCGGGCATCTATGGTCCGTAGCGGAGAGCGAGGACGGCTCCGGCCGCGAGAGATGAACGATCCAGAGTCCCATTATACGCGGTGGGCCTCGTGGCTGTTGATGGCCAGATTCCGCCCAGCCACTGCTGTCAGACCGGTCGCTAGCCCCCTTTGAGGTGAAGCACCGCAAGCTCCTCCTGACCGCTACATCCCGATCATCGCCTTTCATCGAGGAACGATTGCAGAATCAGCGCCGCTGCTACCTGATCGACCACGCGCTGGTGCTGCTGGCGCGCGTGGCCCGCCTGGTAGAGAATGCGGTGGGCCTCGCGCGTGGTGAGCCGCTCGTCCCACATGTGGATGGGCAGGCCGGTCAGCTCGCCCAGCTCGGCAGCAAATGCTTGAGTTTTAGCGGTTTGCGCACTCGGCTCTCCGGAGAGGCGCAGCGGCTTCCCCACCACAATCCCCGCCACCCCGAACCGCCGCGACAACCGGGCCAGTGAGCGCAGATCCTCACGCCGGTTGCGGTGGCGCTCCAGCGTGAGCACTGGCTGCGCCATCAGCCCCAGCTCGTCCGAGACAGCCACCCCGATGCGGCGATTGCCGACGTCGAGGCCGAGATAACGGGGATGAGTCGCTGGCGGCAGCTTTTGATCTCCAGAGTTCCAGCTTAATGCCTGTGGCCCAAGCACAATGCCCTTTCCATCTCCTTCTGCCCTTGCTCGATACAATCGAAAGATAAAGAGTCCTGAAGGGCTTTTTTTGCGTCTTTAATGAGTGATTCAAGGATTGACAGAAACGGGATGGCGAGCCGCAAACGGAGGAGCAGAAATAAGAGGAAACGCTCCGGATTTGCGGGCGCTTTGCTGGGGTTGCTGCTGGTCGTGCTCATTGCGTCCGGGGCTGCGGCGTGGCTGGTTCTGACGCCGTATGGTCCGCATACTGAGACCTTTGTCGAGATAGCGCCGGGCTCATCTTCGACGCACATCGGCCGCCAACTGGAAGAAGCGGGGGTGGTCCGCAGCTGGTTTGCCTTCGATCTGCTGCGCCTGTGGAAGCGCGGAGTTC
>JAKABE010000009.1 GCA_021801945.1 Acidobacteriota bacterium | reverse complement strand
TATATCGGCCCGCAGTTCCGGCGCGAGCGTCCGCAGAAGGGCCGGTACCGGCAGTTCTGGCAGATCGGGGCGGAGGTGATCGGGCCGCCCTCGGCGGGTAGCGAAAGCCCGCTGCGCGACGCCGAGGTGCTTGAGATGCTGGCCACGCTCCTCGACGAACTGGCAATCAAGGGCTGGACGCTGGAGTTGAATTCGGTTGGCTCCTCCGCGGACCGCGAACGTTACAATCAGACACTTCGTGCCGCGCTCGTGGAAGTGGCGCCGAGGATGTGCGCGGACTGCCGGCGCCGCGCCGTCACCAATCCCCTGCGCGTGCTGGATTGCAAGGTGCCCGAGGATCAGCCCATCATCGCCGCGCTGCCGGCGATCGGCGACTCGCTCGACGAGGATTCCAGGACGCACTTCAGGGCGGTGACGGAGGCTCTGGATGCGGCAGGCGTCGCGTACAAGCTGAACCACCGGCTGGTGCGGGGCCTCGACTACTACACGCGCACGACCTTCGAGTTCACGCACGGAGGGCTGGGCGCGCAGAACGCGCTGCTCGGCGGCGGCCGCTACGATGGGCTGAGCGAATCCATCGGCGGGCCCAAGGCGCCGGGAATCGGCTTCGCCATCGGCCTCGACCGGCTTGTGCTCACGCTCCAGGCCGCGGACCTCGACCAAAACTCCACCGCGCGGCCAGTGCTGGATGCGTACATCGCGCCGCTGGGTGAAAAACTGAGCGCCGCCGCCCTCACACTGGCCCGCGAACTGCGCCGCGCCGGCCTGCGCATCGAGCTGGGCGATGGCGGCTTTCGTCTCAAGAAGTCCTTCGAAGCCGCCGACAAGATCGCCCGCCGCATCGTGATTCTGGGGGAAGACGAGCTTCAATCCGGTATTCTGACGGTGAAGACTTTCTCGACCGGCGTTCAGACCAAGGTTCCCCGTGCGGAACTGGCTGCGTTTCTCTCAAAACCGGTAAATGAATAAAGGACACAAGTTGTGCTCGACTTTTTAGGCAATCTGGAACGCACGCATATGTGCGGCGAACTGCGCGCCGCGAACGCCGGCCAGCAAGTGGTCCTGATGGGCTGGGTCAATCGCCGCCGCGACCACGGCAACCTCATCTTCCTCGATCTGCGCGACCGCTCCGGCATTGCGCAGGTGGTGCTGGACCACGACCTGACCCCCGAGGGCCACGCCAAGGGCGAGCAGGTGCGGCCCGAGTACGTCGTCGCCGTGGTCGGCAAGGTGCGTCTGCGCGATCAGGACGCCATCAACCCCAAGATGGAGACCGGCGAAATCGAGATTGAGACCACTGAGCTGCGCGTCCTCAACGACACGCGGCTGGCGCCGTTTTCACCCGCCGAAGAGGCCATCCAGAACGAGGAAGTGCGGCTCAAATACCGCTACGTGGACCTGCGCCGCGCCGAGATGCAGCGCAACTTCCGGCTGCGCCACGAGATTACTCTGGCCATCCGCGAGAGCCTCAGCCACCAGGGCTTTCTGGAGATTGAGACGCCCATCCTCACCAAGTCCACGCCCGAAGGCGCGCGCGACTTCCTGGTCCCCAGCCGCATCCATGCCGGCGAGTTCTACGCCCTGCCGCAGTCGCCGCAGATCTTCAAGCAGATCCTCATGATCTCCGGCTTCGACCGCTACTTCCAGATCGCCCGCTGCTTCCGCGACGAGGACCTGCGCGCCGACCGCCAGCTTGAGTTCACGCAGGTGGACTTGGAGATCAGCTTTCCGCGCCGGGAGACGGTCTTCGGGGTCGTGGAGCAGTTCATGCAGGCTGCCTTTGCCGCAGCCGGCGTGGCGCTGCCCATCCCGTTTCCGCGCATCACCTACGACGAGTCCATGCGCCGGCACGGCACCGACAAGCCCGACCTGCGCCTGCCTGGTCTCACCGACGTGCGCCCAGCCTTCACGGATGAAAATCTCGCCGCACTGCAGATCGACCCCGCGCTGCCCGTGGTGGCATTGCGCATTCCCAACGTAGGTGAGCTCAGCCGCAAGGAGCGCGAGGAGAACCATCCGCTCTTCGACCAGAAGAAGGGCGCGAAGTTCATCGACGACTTCAAACGGCTCTCCAAAGGCTTTCCCGAGGCCGCGGTGAAGGTGCGCGAGCTGGCCGGCGCCTCCGATGCCGACTTTGTCATCGTCGTGGCCGGCGATCCGGCCCATCACATCAAGGCCAGCGACACCAAGTTCGAAGGCCGCCTCTCTGAGCGCGAGATCAATGTCTACGCCGCCGCCGGCAACTTCCGCTCCGAGCTGGCTAAGAAGTACGCTGACCGGCACGGGGCCTTCCGCGTGACGGAGCAGACGGTGGAAGCGGCGCATGCCCACGGGCCATCTGACCCGGTTGACGGCTCGCAGGCCTTTCATCCCATCTGGCTCACTGACTTCCCGATGTTCGAGTACGACCTGGCCACCGGGAAGTGGATGCCCGCGCACCATCCCTTCACCGCGCCCTACGAGGCCGACATGGCGAACCTGGTCAGCGACCCGGCCAGCGTGCGCGCCGACTGCTATGACCTGGCCATGAACGGACTGGAACTGGGTTCGGGGTCGATCCGCATTCACCGCAAGGACGTGCAGCAGCAGATTTTTTCGTCCCTTGGGATTAGCGATGAGGAGGCGCGGGCAAGATTCGGCTTCTTCCTGGACGCCCTGGAGTACGGCACGCCGCCGCACGGCGGCATTGCCCTGGGCCTCGACCGCATCGTGATGCTGCTGGCCGGCGCAGCCAACTTGCGCGAGGTGATTACCTTCCCCAAGACAGCCAAAGCCATCGACCTGATGGCCGAGGCCCCGACCACGGTGACCGAGCAGCAGTTGCGGGAACTGCATATTCGCGTGGCGCGACGCGACTAAGCGTGCCGCGGGCGCCCTGCCCGATTGCCGGGCCATCAAGGCTGCACCCGAAGCCACGACACTCAGGTGGCGCGGCGGCAACGAGGTGTGACCTGGCACACGACTCAACAGGGCAATTCTTCCCTGCCTTTGCCACTCGAAGGGTTCGAGGGGAAATATAATAACCACAAATTTACGCTCCGAGCGACGCGCAACGCAGCGTTGGCAGGCGCTGGCGCGCAAATATAGTTGGGTGCCCACCTGCTTGGGCTCAACCGGCCGTCATCACCGGCGAAGGGAGAGATCGATGCTCGATCAGCAACGGGATGTGGCGATCATTGGCGCTGGCATAGTTGGACTTGCGGTTGGTTTAGAACTCACGCGCCGTTATCCGGCTTTCAAGATCGTCGTCCTGGAAAAGGAACGTGAAGTGGCCACGCACCAGACGGGCCACAACAGCGGCGTGATCCATTCAGGCATTTACTATAAGCCCGGCTCCATCAAGGCGAAGCTGGCCGTGGGGGGCGCTGCGGCCATGATCCAGTTTTGCCGTGAGCACGGGCTTCCGCTCGAGATCTGCGGTAAGATCATCGTCGCCACCCGTGCAGACGAGTTTCCGGGACTGGAGGAGCTTCTGCGGCGCGGTCTCGCCAACGGTGTACCCGGCGTGCGCGAGTTGAATGCCAACGAGATCCGCGAGATCGAGCCAAACTCGGCCGGCCTGCGTGGCATCCATGTACCCGGCAGTGCGGTAACCGATTACAAGATGGTCGCGCAGAAGTACGCCGAACTCATCGCACTCGGCGGCGGCGAGGTTCTGACCGGCGCGGGCGTGAGCGCCATCGTTCGCAAGCCCGACGAGATTGCGCTGGAGACCGGCGCGGGTACAATTCACGCCCGCTATGTGATCAATTGCGCGGGGCTGCAAAGCGACCGCGTCGCCAAAATGGCCGGAGCGGACCTGGGCTTGCAGATTGTGCCCTTCCGCGGTGAGTTCTTTGAAGTCGTGCCCGCCAAGCGCAGTGTGGTTCGCGGCCTCATCTATCCCGTACCCGATCCCCGCTTTCCTTTCCTGGGCGTGCATCTCATCAAGCGCACGAACGGAGAGATTGAAGTCGGTCCCAACGCCGTGCTGGCATTCCGGCGCGAAGGCTACCGGCGTACCGCCTTTAGTTTTGCCGACACGGCTACAATGGCGTTCTTCAGCGGCTTCTGGGTCTTAGCTTCCAAATACTGGAAGACGGGCTTCGAAGAACTCCACCGCTCCTGGAGTAAGCGCGCCTTCACACGGGCAATGCAGAAACTGGTTCCTTCGCTGGCCGAAGACGACATTCACCATGCGGGCTGCGGCATCCGCGCCCAGGCTCTGGATCGCTCCGGCCAACTTGTCGACGACTTCCGGTTCGCATTTCAGAACCGCATCCTGCACGTCTGCAACGTCCCATCTCCGGCAGCCACAGCTTCCCTGACCATTGCGCAGGAGATTTTATCCACGCTGAAGCAAGCCGATCCTCTCTTTGCTGAGTGACCGCCGGACAACGGACGGAACGGCAAGCGCGCCTACTTTACCGGCGGCACGAAGACGCGCACTCGCACATGCCACTTGGTGCTTTGTCCCGGCTTCAGAACCACCATGCCCGTATTCATCCCATGCCACTCCTTGCCAAAGGGATCGTTGAAGTTGTATTGGTCCTCAATGGCGGCAAATTTCGCGGTGGGCGGCGAGTACATCTGGATAGTCTTGATCTCCGGTGATATCCCCTCCACTTCGACGCCGTAATGCGCCGCGGGATCGATGACGCGCATGGTCACCACTCCATTCTTCCATTCCAGTTGGCTCCAGTTGTCGTCGAAGTAGTGATGGTCAAGCGGCGCGCCGTCCGGAGCGCGGAAATCGTAAAAAGTTCCTGCGACGGGAACCAGTTTGCCAGCGGGCCAGACGCTGTCGTAGTTGTTCACCACGGTCCTCATGGAGCCGGGAATGTGTACGCGCACCTGCGCATGTTCGCCGGATGGGAAGTTGAAGTAGGGATGCCAGCCAATCGCGATAGGCTCAGACTGGGTGCCCACATTGTGCGCTACATCGACTACGTCAATGGCGTTGGCCGTGAGCGAGATGGTGATGTCCAGATCCGTCTTTGCGAACCACCGCCCGTGAAACGCATCGCGGATCACGCCCGTCACCTGCTCACCGCCGGGAATCTTGCTCACGCGAATGTCGGTAGCCTTGGCCTTGAGGATGAGGCCGTGCATGGCGTCGGGTTTGGCTCCGGGCAGTTTGCCCTTGTCGTTGGCCGGCAGCGTCACCATGCGGCCTTCCCAGGAGGTGGTTATGGTCTTCCCATCGGGCGAAATCTTGCCGATGATGCGGTTGGGGTACGGGCAGAGCATGGCGGCGCCCAAGCGGTAACCCAGATCGCCGTTGGCCGTGTCTTCCTGGTCCAGCATCTTCTTGGCCGTGGCCAGATCGGGCGAGGCGAGAACGTTTACTTCCCCTTTGCCGGGAAAATTGGCTTTGATGTAGAGCAGTTCCATGCCGCGCCCCGGCATCACCGTCACGCTGGTGAACTCTGGCTTGGTCTTGCTCACCGGCTTGCGGCTCAATGTGACGATCTTCTCGCCCCCGATCTCTGTTTGGGCCTGGGTGCGGGCGGGGGCCAGTAGGGAAACAGCCGCCAAGACCGGCAGGAAAGCCTGCAGGGTAAACAAGCGTAGCAAATGCAAACGGTCACATGGCTTCATCATCATGGTCGGCGAACTCTTGGTTCCTTTCTGAAGATTCATCTCGTCTTTGGGGCGGTCACTCCGAGGCGCACGCCTTCCCCACTGCCGCAAAAGTGCATCAGGAGGCGCTGCCATTCTACGCCAAGCCACCTTGGCTGAGCATCTTTGGCTGGCAATGTGAACCGGCATGGCCACGGACTGTGCGATTAGGAGGTGTGGGTAAGACCTCCGGCAACATTACTCGAAAAAATAAGCCTGATTTTTCTCTCTTCCTGCTAACTAATTTTTTAGTTGTCCGTCCATTGGTTGTGAGAAGGATCCCGGTTCAGGCGTTGTCTCAATAAAATCAAGAAGATCCATATGCCGCCAAAGAAATCCAACACGCTGACCGAGGCTGAGCTCAGGCTGATGAAGATTCTCTGGCTGCGCGGCGAGTCGGCAGTAACCGATCTCGTCGCCGCAATGCCGGAAGGAGAACCGTTAGCCTATAACTCGGTGCTGACGACGATCCGCATTCTGGAGCAAAAGGGTTACGTCGCGCACCGCCAGGAGGGCCGGGCATTCATCTACCGTCCGTGCATCGCGGAGCAAGAGGCGAGCCGGTCGGAGGTGCGCCGGGTCCTGAGCCGTTTCTTCGGCGATTCCCGGGAGCGGTTGCTACTGTCTCTGCTGGATGACGGCGAGATCACGGCGGAGGAATTGCAGCGACTCAAGGACGCCATTCGCGAAGTGGCGCCTGACAATGGCCCGGCGGGCGGCTCGAATCCCGCGGGTGCAAGCGAGGATTAAAGCTGAGGAATAGAGCATGGACATGACCTTCATTGCCGATGCCTTGCGGTGGGCGCTTGCGGGCGCGGCCCACACCCTGCCTTCTGCTTTCCGGGCATTCTCCCAAGCGGCAGCGCCGATGGCAGTGACGGCGCTTTGGCAAAGCGCCGCCGTGGCGGCGGGTTTGGCCATCTGCCTGCGCTTCGCTCCACGCGCCTCGGCCGCGCATCGCTTCGCGGTCTGGGCCGCCGGTTTTGCGGCGGTTCTTGCTCTTCCCTTTCTGCCCCTGCTTTTGACCTTCGGCTCCCATGCCGCTGGTGGCGCCGCTGCCAGCTTGGCCGTGGCTCCTCCCAAGCCGTGGCTGCAGTTGGACATTCACTGGAGCCTGGGCCTGGGTGCGCTTTGGATCGCCGCGTCGCTTCTTCGCGCCGTGGACCTGGGTCTGCACTCCTTGCGCTTGCGCCGATTGTGGAGAGCAGCGATTCCCGTCGTATCGGGCGATCTGGCTGATGCACTTCCGCCCGCTTCGGCCGCACAGTGGGGCCGGCGTACCGTCCAGGTGTGCACAACTAGGGATCTCGACCGGCCAAGCGTCATCGGATTTTGGGCGCCTCGCATCCTCATTCCCGATTGGCTTTTGCCCCGCCTCACGCGGGAAGAACTGGAGCAGGTAGTTCTACATGAAACCGAGCACCTGCGCCGGCGCGACGATTGGACCAATCTCTTCCAAAAGCTGTTTCTGATCCTGTTTCCGCTCAACCCGGCGCTCATTTGGATCGAGCGCCGCCTTTGCCGGGAGCGGGAGATGGCCTGTGACGACGGGGTGGTGCGGAGGACGCGCGCGCCGCGCGCCTATGCGGCCTGCCTCGCCAGTCTTGCCGAGCGCGGTCTCGAACGCCGGGCTGAAGCGCTCTCGCTGGGGGCTTGGCAACGCCGTCCCGAGCTTGCTCACCGTATTCACCGTATTCTTAAGCGCACTCCCAGCTTGAGCCCTTGGGCGACCAATGTCCTTTTGGCTACGCTGGGCTGCGGACTGGTTTTCGGTTCCGTTGAGTTCGCCAGTTGCCCGCAGCTGGTAGCCTTCGTCCCGGCTCAGAGCGCGGCGGCGACCCAGCGCGCGACTTCTGCGGAGGCCCTCGCCGAGGCGCAAAAGCAACCCATTCACAAGTTAAGTGACGATTCTGGACAAATTGCGCAGCCAAAGATTATCGGCCATGCCGCCCAGTTCCTCCCGGCAAAATCGCGCGCCCTTTCGCCGGCACATCGCTCCGTCGCTTCCAATACGCGGGTCGCGGCGCCTCGCGCGCCTGCAAGAGCAGCCTCCGTGCAGAGATGGGAGACGGCATCGATCACTCCCGGCGCCAGCCGGCCAGGACGGGAACTTCTCAACGCTGCATCGGCGGCACCGAGGCTCGTCGTCAGCGCGGCGCAGCTCCCCGTCCATACACAAGAGTGGATTGTGCTCGCGACCTGGCAGCAGGTTCAGGCTTCCACACTCGCCGATGCGGAGTCGGCCAGGCAAGGAGCCTATGCGAGCGTCCGCCGCCCGGGGATCGGGGCTATCGTACGCCCGCACGGTGAGCCGATGACCCGCACCTCCGTGACCCGCATGATCTTCAGAGTTTATCCCGCAATTCCCCTTTCCGCATCGGCCGCCGCGGTTCCCTTCCGCAACGGCTGGCTTGTGATCCAACTTTAATCAGCAACTTCAACCCAACGGAGACAAAGCAATGTCGACAACAACTAATTTTTTAGTAGCAAAAGTAAAAGAATGGGCGGTTCCCACGGCGGCTTTGACCATTCTGGCCTTCACCGCAACCTTCTTGCTCGGCCGCAACGTTGCACATGCGGCGCCGAGCAGCGCCAACGCGCCCCTGAGTGAAAACGCAATTTCGCCCTTGCTCTCGGTTAACAGCGCCGTTGAAGCCGTGGTCCATCACGTCATGCCCGCCGTGGTCTACATCGAGGTAACCTCCAAGGTCGATCAGAACCAGAACCAAAGCGCTGGCTTCGGCGGCATCAGCCCCCAAGAGATTCCCCCCGAATTCCGCCACTTCTTCTTTTTCGGTCCCGGCAACGGCCAGAATCGGCAACCGCAATACCAGCAGGCGATCGGCAGCGGTTTCATCATCTCGCCCGATGGCTACATCGTGACCAATCACCACGTCGTCGCCGGAGCCAAGACCATTGACGTCACATTGCACAACCGGCAGGTCTATCCTGCCAAAGTCGTGGGCGTTGACAAGCTTGACGACTTGGCCGTGATCAAGATCAATGCCACGAACCTGTCCACTGTTTCCTGGGGCGACTCCGCCAAGCTGGAGGATGGCGAAACAGTAATGGCGTTTGGCAACCCCTTTGGCGAATTGAGCTTTTCGGTCACACGCGGCATTGTCAGTGCGACCCATCGCGGGGTAAGTCCCAGCAACAACAACCGCGCCCCCAGAGATTACATCCAGACCGACGCCGCCATTAACCCCGGCAACTCCGGTGGACCCCTTGTCGACGCGCACGGCCACGTGATCGGAATCAACACCTTCATCTACTCCAATAGCGGCTCGTTCGCCGGCGCAGGCTTTGCCATTCCATCCAACCTCGCTCAGCACTACGTCAACGAAATCATCAAGACAGGCAAGGTCGAGCACGGGTTCCTGGGCATCACCATCTCCAATGTCACTCCTCAGAATGCGAAATTCTTTGACCTTCCCACAGCGTCCGGCGCTCTGGTTAACCAGGTAAGTCCTGACACGCCCGCTTCTCGTGCAGGCTTCCAGCACGGCGACGTGATACGGTCGATCAACGGCAAGCAAGTTGCCGACGCCACCGATCTGCAGGTCACGGTCAGCGAAATGGTTCCCGGCACGGCCATCACCATGGGCATCCTCCGCAATGGCAAGCCGCAAATCCTCAAGGCGACCGTGGGAGAGTTTCACAACAACGGCGAAGAGACAGCGAGCTCCGGATCGGGAGCGGCACAACACGCGAGGCTCGGCATTTCCGTAGGCAACCTCACTCCCGACGTTCGCCAGCAGCTCAATGTCCCCTCGTCGGTCCACGGTGTAGCCATCGAAAACGTAACTCCTGGCAGCCCGGCGGACTTTGCCGGTCTCCAGTCTGGCGAAGTGATTCTGGAGGTCGACCGCCATCCTGTCGACAGCCTTGACAGCTTCATGAGTCAGATTCGGGCCATCCCGGAGGGCCAGAATGTGCTGCTCCTGGTCTGGTCCAATCAGGGTACGGGCTACGTGGTCGTGCAGACGAGCCAGGGCGGCAATTAGCGGACTGGGGGCAATGGCCTGACCCGCGGCGACAGCCGTGGCGATACCCCTTGCTCCGCGTAGGGTTGGAGTTCTCTCGGTCCCCATGGAGAAAAGGTCCGTCCGTGGGGACCGCGGAGCCTCTGCCACACAACCGGAAATCCCCCCGAGGATCAACGGGCTTACAGCCTGCGAGACATTCCCGGCGTCGGCGCTATGGGTCCTTTTGAGGCCTCAGCCTGGGCAACCTCTCAAAGGCATTCCTGCTTCACGCAGAACCTGCAAGGAAGACCTGCAAAGTTGCGATTTCTTAGCGATATTGCAGATTAAGCTTTGAGGCCTTGGGATACACCTGAAGGAGAAATGCCCTAAGCCGCGGCACGAAGCACGACGTCGGCCCACACCACGGCCTCCGTATAGCAGTGCAAGATCTCTGCCTCACCCAACCCGTTGGCCTGAAGGAGCGCGCTGCACGCCGCCCAGTCGCCGCGTTCGTGATGCTCCAGCCACTCGAGCAGAGTGCGTTCGCGGTTGGCCGTTCCTTCCAGGGCTTCGCGAATTCTGTCGCGCAGCCCTAAGGCTGGCGTCAGCGTGTTCATGGGGAGGTGCAGCATGACCGGCAGCAAGCTGAGCATGCCAACAAGATACTGCTCGGGAGAAGCCAGCGCACACATACCGGCCGCCAACTCGCAGAATCGCCCGCGCACAAAGACGATGTGCAGGATTGCCGGCGGGGAACCACTGTTCCATTCGGTGGCGATCGCCAGCGTCAACACCCGGCGCAGCATCTCGTCGCCCAGCACCACCATGGCTGATTGGATCGACCGCACCTCCACCCGTACAGCACAGATGGGAGAATTGGCCAGCCGCAGCAGCCGCACCGTAAGGGATGGGTCGCGCTTGATCAGTTGACCCAACTCGCGCAGGTCCAGCGGCTCGCATTGCAGTTGCTTGAGAACCTCCATGTGCAACATGCAGTTGGAGGGCACCTTGCGATTGGCGAGCAAAACCGGACGGCAAAAATAATACCCTTGAAAATACGCGAACCCTTCCTCGCATGCCTGCCGGTAATCTTCCACTGTCTCGATCTTCTCCGCCAGCAGATGGGCCTTGCCCCGTTTCAGCCGCCGCAGCAGATCATGCCGCGCCTCCACGCTCATCGCCAGAAAATCTACCTTCACGAAGTCGGCGAGCTCCAGCAACGGTTCGATGCCCGGTTTCCATGTGAAATCGTCGAGGGCGATGAAATATCCTTTCAGTTTCAGATCCCGACACACGGCAACCAGTTCTTCAGTCGGTTCGACCGTTTCGAGAACCTCCAGCACGGTAGATTGAGGCGGCAGAACCTCCACTTGGCGCCCGATGAGCGATTCTTGGGTGCAGTTCACAAATCCTTGCAGACCGCCCGCCAACTGCTCCAAGCCGAAGACCACCGTATTGTCGAGCATGGTGCGGGTAGCCTGGTCGCCGTCCCCGCTAAAGGCCGCCTCAGCCCCATCTCGAAATAGCAGCTCGTACCCGTAGACCCTGCCCCGCACGTCCAGAATTGGTTGACGCGCCACATAACGCAGTCCCCCTCCGCGCTCCGCCAAGGCTGTTTCAGGGCGATCGGCCACTTCAACTTGCGCCGCCATGTGAATCTTCCCCTAAACCTTATCGGCCAGTTGCCGCCATTACTTGAGAAAGCGCTGTCCGTAGCGGCAGCGCGGAGGCTCAAACTTTGTCGCGCGGTGCAGATTCCCGGCGGACCCGCAGATGACCGGACCGCTGGCAAAAGCGGCAAAAAATAGCTCACAGGATCGCCTTCGCCCCATCCATCGAGCGCAGGAATTGACACTCCTAGCCGCGGCGAAGCGTGTGCACGGTGACTTCCGGAGAACAATCCAACCGGAAAGGAACGCCGACGGTGCCAAGACCGCGATTGACATAGAGCTGCATGGAGCCCACGGTGAAGCTTCCCTCCACATACTTTCTGCCCAGCGGAGGAAGCACCAACGCCCCGACAAGCGGAAGACGAATTTGACCGCCATGGGTATGGCCGGCCAGCATGACATCCACGGCTTGGCCCGCCGGAGTGACGATGCATTCGTCGGCGTAGTCCGGGGCGTGGCACATCAGCACGACCGGTTCATTGGGTATGTTCCGGATAGAGGCCGGCACCGCCAGCTCCGGGCGCGGATGGCCAACTCCCGGATCGTCGAGTCCCGCCAACCAGATCCGGCCACCCCCGTATTCAATGGGCAAATAGGAGTTGATAAGCACCGTGATGCCGTTGGCCCTCAGCGCCTCCGTGACCTGCCTGGCTCCCACTAAGAGGTCGTGGTTGCCGAGTATCGCGTAGATCCGGCGGCATTTCAGCCCGCGAAGAAGGTCGGCGCATTGCCAGGCCGCCCCTCGAGCCAATTTCCGCATTCCAAACTGGTGGGTTACATAGTCTCCGGTCAACAACACCAAGTCGGGATTCAGCTCGTTGATGCGGCGAATCGCCTGCCGGAGAAAAAAAGGCTCGGTGAATTCGTCCAGGTGGATGTCGCTCAGTTGGGCAATGCGCATGCCGTCAAAGGCCACAGGCAAGTTGCGCAGAACGATGTTGCGCTGGGTGATATCTATCCAATGGCGTGCAATTTCACCTGAATAAAGCGCCAAGCCGGCGGCACCGCACATCCCCGACTTGAGAAAATACCGGCGGGTGATCGTCCCGCGAGAAACCCTGGGAATAAACGCCATTTCCTATGGTAGCCGTTTCGTCTCCCGCCAGGCGAGCGGCAGCCTGTCCTCAGTCGGGAACCTCCGCGAAGTACTCGCCCACTTCCTGCCAGTTGTTCACGCGCATAAAGCCCGTAGCGTCCAGGTTGTGAGGCGCGGTATAGAGCAGGCCCTGACCTGCGAAGCGAAGCAGGTTTTTGGGCTGGTCGTCGATCAGGTAATCGGCGCGAAGAATGGATTTATCGCCGCAGAAGACATAGCGCGTAGGGGGGATAAACGAGAAGTGCCGCTGCAGCCAGCGGTACTTGGGGCCGAGTGAGTTGGGAACAACCATCGCTTGCGTGGCGATAAAGATCTCAAAGCGGGTGGAAAGCCCTTTCAAGACCTCCTGCGCGCCGGCCATGAGAGGCAGATCCTCGAAAAAATCCTCGGCATCGAGAAAAGCGCGAAGCTGCTGCTGGCGGTCGACGGGCGTGGCCTCCCACAGCCCCTTCCCCGCCAGGTCCTCGGGGGTAACCTCTTCGTCGAACGCCTGGTTGTAGCGGCGCAGGTGCTCGGCGAGGGTGTCGGCCATGACCTCATCCATATCGACGCAGATGCGACGCACAAACGCTCCCATTGGGCAAAGGAAAGGCGCCCTGAAAAGATATTCAATAAGAAATCCTAGCAGCGCACGGGCGTCTGTTTCCAGCGGCTCTTTCTTCGTCTATCCCCCTTTGGCTAATTGCGGCCGGCTGGCGCACTTCGGCAAGGAATCTCTTCGGGCGCAAGCCGCAGGTGTGTGCGCAGTCTGCTCTCGGTCTTCGCAAAAAGAAGCATTTGGCCACCTTTGGGCCGAGCCGTCAACGGCGCGTCACAGGGCCGCGTGATGCCGGTCACGCAGCAGCAATCAAGGCGCGGCTAAGATCGTAAAATCTCTTGCGTTCGGGACTCAAACGCCATGTATAGCAGGACCCAAAACGAAAATGGCAGTTACAACTCCCGTTGCCTGCACTGCTTCATGACCATCGCCTCCTGCGTCGGGACGGAGAAGGAACTAGACCTGCTCGAAGCCCGGCACCTCTGCCCCGAAAAGGTCCTGGCGCGATTGCTCGCTCAGCAGATGGCCGTCGATTCGCACGCTGCACACCACTAAGGGAACCTCTGAAGAGCTCCCCGCTCCACAGCTGTGGTGGGTAATGTGGAGTTGAGGAGAAGATTGCGCATGCGGCAGATGGCGTTGGCCCATCAGGCAGAGTTTCAGCGGTACTCGAAGAGGACGGGCGGGAGCAGTTTCTGGAGGAGATGGATGCGGTGATGCCGTGGGCTGAGTTGTTCTCACAGGTCGCGCCGCACTCTTCCAAGGGGGAGATGGGCCGCAAGCCGGCGGGTCTTGAGATTATGCTGCGGGTTTACTTTTTGCAGCAGTGGTTCGCGTTGTCGGATCCCGGGGTGGAAGACGCGCTGTATGAATCACCGGTGCCGCGCCGCTTCGCCGGTATCGATCTGGGCCGTGCGCCGGTGCCGGATGAGACCACGATCTTGAACTTCGGCCATCTGCTGGAAGAGCACGAATTGTGCGGCCAGATGTTGGACGCGGTGAACCTGTACCTGGCGGGCAAGGGCATCCGCATCACCACCGGCACGATCGTCGATGCGACGATCATGCACGCGCCCTCGTCGACCAAGAACGAGGCGAAGCAGCGCGGTCCGGAGATGCACCAGACCAGGAAGGGGAACCAGTGGCATTTCGGGATGAAGGCTCACATAGGCGTGGATTCCAAGGAAGACATCGTACACTCGGTCTGCTCGACATCGGCCTCGGTGTCCGATGTGCACATACTGCCGGATCTGCTGCATGGCGATGAAACGAGGGTCTGGGGTGGCGCTGGGCATCAGGGCCAGACCGAGGCGATTCATCAAGCCGCGCCCGGAGCGCAGGACATGACCTCGCGCCGGGGGAAGACCAAAGCAGGTGTAGATGAAGCTGAGAAGCGCAGGAACCGGACCAAGGCCCGCGTGCGCGCCAAGGTGGAGTGGCCATTTCGCATCCTCAAGCGCGTGTCAGGCGGCTCGCCAAGGTCAATCTACGAACGGCCCCCAACGGGGCGCAGTGTGTCCGGTGGAGGCCACATGAGCCTCCGCCGGACAAAATAACATCACGGATCGCCGCTAAATCTGCTTCGTTTGTGCGACAACGGCACAACGACAGCCCCGCATCGTTCTAACTCGTTGTTCTTCAGAGGCTCCTTAAGTAAAATGCGGGTAACCTCTAGTTTGTCGGGCGACCCGCACGTGAGTTTAGGCGACGCCCCGCCTCCAACATGAGCAATCTAGACTTGAAATGACGGTCAAGAAGATCGTCCTGGCCGATAATTCGTAACGATTCTGGCGCTGCATTGCAGGCAGGTCTCGAACTGGCATCGCTGCACTCAGCGGATCAACGGATCACATCAGCACTGCGGCGTATACGTCTGTTCTCGTCCAGGGCGGGCTGGCCGGCAAAGCGCGGATAATCGACCGGCAAGCTGGGGATAAAAGAGTTGCATAGGACATGGTGGACATCAGAGGTCATCTAAACATCACGGGCGGCGCGCTCAGAAATTGGGCGCTTGCCCAACTCCAGGACTCACTTGCAGTCGGCGTGCTCTGGCTGATCGGACTCTATATACTGCATGTCCCGCTGGCCCCGATGTGGGCGGTGATCGCGGCAGTGCTCCAGATCGTGCCCCACTTTGGGCTGATCCTGGGAACGATGGGTCCTGTGATCGCCGCAGCCATCAAGTGGATGGATTGGGAGCACCCTCTTGCCGTGCTCGCGCTTTACGCGGTGATTGTTGTGCTTGACGGATTGTTGCTCCAGCCGTACATCATGAGAAGAACGGCCAAGGTGCCTATCTGGGCATCTATCTTTTCGCCTATCGTGCTGGGAGTGATTTGGCCATTTTGGGGAGTGCTCGCAGCCCCGCCCTTGCTGGCAGTCTTATATGCATACCGAGCACGGAAAAATGCTGCAGGAACGCGCTCGAAGCAGAACGGGGTTTAGACGCCGTTCTGAGCGGTTGGCCGGCTGTACGGAGGGGAAGCCAGAATGAATCCCTCAGAGGCTGAAAGTACCCGACAAGCTGACCTCCGGCATGACTTCCAGAGAACCAACTGACGCAAGCAGCGACCCTGGATGGCCACGCTGCACCAGGCAGTGGCTAGATAGCCCTCAACTGCTATAAGAGGAATTCTAGTGATCGCAAGGCTCCATAAGCAGCACTTGGGAACGTCTAAATAGAGGGTCTGAATTTTCCCTGGAACCATTGAGAGCCGAAGTTTCGTTAATCGTCTGGGCGCAGTCATGCGCCTGAAGCAGCAATGTCAGTGGTGTGCGGTGTGCAAAGAACGGGCCGCCCCGTTGAGGTTCAGCGGTATATCCGCGCCGAGGGAACAATGAAGCACGCGATTCCTGTAGACTGTTTCCAATTCTCCAAAAATAGCTTGTGGAGTATGCCAATGATGCGTCGCTGGTGTCTGACCGTTGCCGTGGCCGTTGCCGCGGCTTTCGTTCCTGCCTTTATTCATTCAGCCTGGGCACAGGGTTCAGCCGGTCCCCAACCTGCGCCGTTGCCTCCCGCCGTGATTGCGCCGGCCGACACGCCCTATCCGGGCACGATTGCGCTGACTGTGAACCTGACCAACACAATCGATCGCGTAGCAACGGTTCAAGAAACGATCCCCGTGCGAGCCGGAAAGATGACGCTGCTGTATCCGCAGTGGCTTCCCGGCTACCACGCGCCGGAGGGGCCGATCCAGGCCACGGCGGGCCTGGTGATCACCGCCAATGGGCAGCGCATTCCCTGGGTGCGCGACCGGGTGAACGTGTACGCCTTCCACGTGCGTGTGCCGGACGGAGCAAACTCCCTGGCTGTAAAGTTCGACTATCTGTCGCCGATTCAGCCCCAGGATGGGCGAGTGTCGATGTCGCGCGTGATGGCGGATCTCTCGTGGAATACGGTAGTGCTCTATCCCGCGGGGCACTTCGCGCGGGATATTCACGTGACGCCAGCGGTAGTGCTGCCGCCAGGCTGGCATTATGCGACGGCGCTGGAGACGGATTCGAAGGACGGCGACACGATTCACTTCAAGGAAACGACGCTGAACACGCTGGTGGACTCACCGCTGGCCGCAGGCGAATTTTACCGGCGAGTGAACCTGTCGACAGGACCTGACAACCAGGTGTTTCTGGATGTCTTCGCCGATCAGGCAAAGGATCTGGCGATCACGCCGGAAGAACTGCAGGTGCACAAGAACCTGGCGGTGCAGGCGCAGCGGCTGTTCGATTCGCACCATTACAACCACTATGATTTTCTATTCACTCTGAGCGGTACGCTAGGCGGCCAGGGGTTGGAGCATCACCAGTCGAGCGAGGATGGAACTCACGCCAACTACTTCACCGACTGGAAGGCCGGTGTAGACGACCGCGACCTGCTGGCGCACGAATACACGCATTCGTGGAACGGGAAGTTCCGGCGGCCGAATGACCTGTGGAGACCCGCTTTCAACATGCCCGAGCAGGATGATCTGCTGTGGGTCTATGAGGGCCTGACACAGTACTGGGGCGAGGTGCTGACGGCGCGCTCGGGCATGAGAACGCCAGAAGAGACGCGCGACGTTCTGGCCGCGATCGCGGCCAGCTTCGAGGTCAGCCCCGGCCGCAACTGGCGGCCACTGATCGACACCACCAACCAGGAGATTCTCTCCCAACGGCGGCCGGTAAGCTGGGTAAGCTGGCAACGCGCCGAAGACTACTACATGGAAGGAGCGCTGATTTGGCTGGACGCAGACACGAAGATCCGCGAGTTGAGCGGCGGCAAGAAGTCCCTCGACGACTTTGCAAAGGAGTTCTACGGGATCGACAACGGCAGCTTCATTACCCACACCTACGACTTCAACGACATCGTGGCGGCGCTGAACAAGGTACAGCCCTACAACTGGGCAAGATTCTTGCGCACCCGGATCTATGAGTTGCATCCGCAGGTGCCACTGGCCGGCTTTACCCAGGGCGGATACAAGCTGGTGTACAACGACACTGAGCCATCGTGGGAAAGGCAGAGCGGTTCCCGCCGCGGCGTCAGCTACGCCACCTCCATCGGTTTCGGTGTGAGGCGCAACGGAACCCTAATCGCCGTGCAGTGGGACAGCCCTGCTTTTAAGGCCGGCCTGACGCCGGGCATGCAAATTCTGGCGGTGAACGGAAACGCCTTGGATGGCCATGTTGGCGGACCGGACGATGTGGTGAAAGAAGCGATTGTCGGCGCGGAAAAGAGCACGGAGCCGATTCATTTTGTGGTGAAGAAGGATGGGAAAGTGCACACCGTGGACGTGGATTACCACGGCGGGCTGCGCTATCCGCACCTAGAACGTATTCCGGGGATGCCTGATCGGTTGGACGCGATTTTGGCACCGGTAGAGTAGGTCAGACTGTAAGTAGAGGGCGGGGAGCTATCCGCCCTTCTTTCATTCCCGACTGCTCGAAGGAAGTGGGGATATTCTTTCGGAGTTGCAGATCTCATCCAGTGCAACTCCGGCGCGCCGCTCCTCGTAAGACCAACAATCTGCGCCAGACGTCCCTACGAACCCGTTACCACCGACTCGGCCCACTCCATCGCGCTCCACTGCGACTGCGCAACGAAATTCTGGTCGATGCCAAGCTCGGATGACAAGGTAACAATCCATGGCCAGGCGCCGGCTTCCACGGCAAGCATGAGCTCATAGACTGGAGAGAGCGGACCCCTGTTTTCCAAAAGAACGATCCTTTCGTCTTCATCCATCGGCATGTCCTCCAGCACCACGCGCATGGGGATATCCAAAATTGCGTCCATCAACGACAGCAACCCAACCTGGAACAAGTTCGCCTGCCCACAGTCCACCCTGGCTGCGATCGACTCAGCGAAGCGCGCCCGCACGAGAGCCCCGAGCACGAGATCGGAGGGTTTGTTACGCGACATCTCAAACATGCCGCTCAGCTGGCACCAGCGGCGCACCTCGTTTTCGCCTAGAATGATGAGCGCCTGGCCTAGATCCTTGACGTCGCCCTGCAAGCCAAAGAGGGCCGAGTTCAGGTGACGCAGCAGGCGATAGTAAAGCATGGGATCGGACTTGACGATCTCTTCGATCTCTTTCCAGTCCAGATCCCGCCTGGAGATTGCCGCCAGCAAGCGCAGGAACACGGTGCGATTGGATTGTACGCCGCGCACGCGCATCTTCTCCGGATGACGAAAGAAGTAGCCTTCAAAGTAGCTGAAACCCTCGCTTTTCGGGGGCCAAGTCGGGTCGAGTTCCAGCCGCACCGAGAGAGTGCTTTTCAGCGGCTTGTTGGCCGAGAAATCGCCAACCATCACTTGAATGGTACCCTGCGTGATCTTCCACTCGTGTGAACTGACCAACCAAAACGAGAATGATCGCGCGTCGAGGGTCAACGTGACTGTCTTTGACTGACCGGAATTCAGCATCATGCGGCGGAATCCCTTCAACTGGATGGGCTGCTCATTACCTTCGGTGATGGGCGGCAAGCCTAGGTAGAGTTGCGCCACTTCAGCCCCAGCAAACTTGCCTGTGTTGGTGACCGTGAAGCTGACGGCGGTGGTGTGGCTGTCAGGAGCGTGCGTCACTTTCAGGCCACAGAAGCTGAAGGTGGTGTAGCTCAGTCCGAAGCCGAAGGGGAAAAGCGGCTTGATGTCGCGCGCCGCGTAGATGTGATAGCCCACGTCGATTCCCTCGGTGTAGTGCGCTGTGCCGTCAACACCCGGATATTGCTCAGGATTGGCGGCCAGGATCTGGCCAACACTGCGCGGGAACGTAAGCGGCAGCTTGCCGGAGGGATCGACCTTACCGGTGAGCACGTCGGCCACTTCATTGCCGTCTTCTTCGCTCGGCTACCATGCCTCAAGCACGGCGAGGACGTCGTCGATCCAGGGCATCAGAATGGACTGCGGCCTTGAATGCAGGCATATAGCTTTCGCGTAGCGCCCGCACGCCGACATCTTCATTGATAGTGAAGCGATGTGACTCCTGATTGTTGGCGATGAAGTGCTTGACGGTGGCTATGATGCCGGTGCTCTGAATGCCCTCGATATTGGCGACCGCAATACGCGCATCCAGCTAGGGGTCTTCCCCATAGCTCTCAAAGACGCGGCCGCCCTGTGGGGAACGAGCAATGTTAACGTCAGGTCCTTCAAGCAGCGCACAGCCTGTTGCGCGCGTCTCCTCGCTTTCAACCCGGCCGTACTCGCCAGCCAGATTCGGGGCCCAGGTGGCGGCCAGCGAGATGGGGGCCGGCAATGCTGTGGCCGACCTCTGCAGACCCGCTCCCCCTGGGCCCACCCCTGCCGGGCCGTTGGTCATTTGCAGCGCGGGTGTGCCAAGACGCGGAATGCCCTGGACCAGGGCGGAACAGAGTTGCGCTGCCGATTCCGTGCAGCTCTGTGATCTTTTCGTCAAGCGTCACTTTGGCCACGAAGGCGCGTGCGTGCGCAACCGCTTGCGCGTGGGTCAGATGTGCCTGCTGAGCCGCAGCGGGAGCGACCATGACGCCGCCAAGCACGATCGGGAAGGATAGAAAAAAAGAATTGCTTCGAAAGAACTCGTAATGGAGCAGTACAAAGCGAATTCGCTTTCATGCGCATCTCGCCTGCTCTCAAGTAACTGAGTGGAACTACAGCAGAAACCGCAACTCGCTAATCCACGTGCAACGTCGCGTGAAGCGGGGTATCGGCCGAGGAAGAACCGGCGACGATGGTGTAACTTCCCGGGACCATCACGAAGGCATTCTTCGCCACATCAAAAACGGATAGCGTGAGGTCGTTCATAGGGACGGCGACGGTCTTCGACTCGCCGGGAGCCAGAATCACGCGATCCCAGCCGACCAGGCGCTTATAGGTGTCTTCGCCCGTCGAGGCAGGAAGAATAGCATAGACCTGCGCGACCTCGGCGCCGGCGCGCGCGCCTGTGTTACTCACTGTGAAAGTGGCCGTACGCGCCGCCGCATCCACGCTGAGATGGGAGAAGGCAAAGGTGGTGTAAGACAGGCCGTAGCCGAACGGAAAGAGCGGGACTTTGTGCTGCGACTCAAACCACTTGTAGCCCACGCGGGCGCCCTCAATGTTGTAATTGACATCGAAGGGTGACGGTTGGTGGCGGCGAGCTGCTCTGCCTGCGCGGCGGGCCTGCATTTCGGCGGCTAAGCCGGGAACCTGCGGGCGGGGAAGCTGCGCGTCGTCTTTGGGGAAGGTAATGGCGAGGCGTCCCGATGGATTGACGTCGCCAAAGAGAATGCCGGCGAGGGCCTGCGCGCCTCCGATGCCGGGAAACCATGCTTCAACGATGCCCTGAACCTGATTGACCCAGGGCATAGCGACCGGACCACCACTCTCGATCACAACAATCGTGTGGGGGTTGGCCTTGGCGACGGCTTCGACCAGCGCATCCTGGTTGTCGGGCAGCTCGATCGTGGGCCGGTCCATGCCTTCGCTCATCCACTGCGTGACAAAAACAATGGCGATCTGCGACTTCTCGGCCAGCACCGCCGCGGCCTGAACGTCGCTGCCGTCGTTAAACCGAATATCGGCGCTGGGATCGTGCCGGCGGATGTTGCGCTCCGGCGAGGACGGGAACCAAACATGCTCCATCCAATGCGCGGAACCCGGATGTGGATTCACAGCGCCTCCGCCCGGCGCGTCCACCTGCGCGGAACCGCCGCCCGACAGCACACCCACATCGGCGTGGCCGCCAATCAGAGCGATGGAATGGATGTTGCCGGCTGAAAGCGGTAAAATATGATCCTCGTTTCGCAGCAAGACTATGCCCTCGTCGGCGATGTGTTCGGCATCGCGGCGGCCCAGGAAGGGATTGACCTCCTCGGCTTGCGGCGGATTGTCAATGACGCCGTCGGCGAACATGCTGCGCAAGACACGGTGCACCGCGTCATTCAGGCGCGACATGGGAACCTGGCCAGCCTCGATCGCCTTCTTTAGAGGTTCGCCGAGATAGACCGAGCCGGGTTCTTCCTGGTCCAGGCCGGACATAAAAGCGTGCACAGCGGAGTGCGTTCCGCCCCAGTCGGAGAGGACGAACCCCTGGAATCCCCAATCCTTCTTCAGCACCTGATTGAGAAGATAGTCGTTCTGGCAAGACCAATCGGCACTGGTGTTGGCCGGGGTGATGGTCTCCCGGTTGTAGGAGCACATGACTCCGGCGGGATGGCCCATCTGGATCGCGATTTGGAATGCCAGCAGATCACTTTCGCGCGCCGCGCGCTCGGTCAGCTCGGCGTTGTAGATGGTGCGCCCGGTCTCCTCGTCGTTGAGGGCGTAATGCTTGACGTCACCCATCACCTGGTTTGACTCCACGCCTTTGGCAATGTTCCCCACCGTGGTGCCGGCCAGCAGCGGATCCTCGCCAGCGTACTCGAAGTTGCGTCCGTTGCGAGGATCGCGCGCCAGATCGACGCCGCCGCCGATGGACATGTTATAGCCGTTTTCACGCAGCTCGCGGCCGATCACATCACCAAAGAGGAAGAAGGCCTTAGGGTCCCAACTGCTGGCGGTGCCCAGCACAGAAGGCAGCAGGGTGGCATAGTGGCTGCCGGCCCCGGAGAGCCGGACACCGACGGCTGAGTCGGCCATGTTGATGCCCGGGATGCCCAGCCGCGGCACTCCCTCCACATATCCGGCTCCGCCCAGCGAGCCCTTAGGAACCTCCGCGTGTTCGCGCAGACCGTTCCAGCCCGTGCCGTGGACGAAGTTCAGCTTTTCCTCCAGCGTCATCTGCTGGATCACGAGGTCAGCACGCTGGTCCGGAGAAAGCGACTTGTTCATCCAGGGCCGGTGATGCGCCGCGGTCTGCTCTGGGGCGTAGGATTGCGCGAAGACGGCAAGCGCAAAGGAGAGACAAGCGGCAGCCGCAAAAGAGAACAGACGGCTTACAGAATAGAGTGGCACTTTGAGACCTCTCACGCGAACCTCGTCATGTTACGAACCGCCCGAGGCTGGCGTCAAGGTGAGTCTATTGAGCAGCGCCTGCGGGATCGAACTTGTGTACTTCTCGCAATCATTGCGGAAGCACTTGCCTGCCGGGCTCCGCATAGCCGGTCATCTCCAGGTAACCCTCGCCGCGCGCCTTTGACTTTCCGCGCGTGCCGCCAACATCGATGGCTCCTTCCCAATAGCTGGGCCCAAATTTGCCCGTCATCTCCTGCGTTCGCAGCGGCGTTGTCACCTCGAAGGCCAGGTGCAGCACCGGAACAGAGACGTGCCAGCGCAGCGGATACGCCGCCTTGGTCTCTGGACTGGTCCACGTTTCACCGGCGGGCGTCATCGTGAAGTCCCGCGAGGAGAGAAACTGGCTCTTCCCCTGCGCGTTTACGTAGCTACCCGACGAATAAGGATCGATGCTGCCATCCTTGTGCCGCATCTGGTAGAGCATCAGCTCCGAACCGTCGTCGAACTGCACGCTCAGCCAGTCCCATCCCGATTCATCGGCCGCCATGGACCCGGTGAAAAACTCGTGATCCATCCACGACGTTCCTTCTACCTGGTAAGTCTTTCCCTGTACATCGATCGTTCCGCTGGTGCGCAACCGCGTCAGCGAATAGTAATGCGAAGCGTGGCCCACGCCGGCCGCCTTCCGGCTCACGCCGTTCTGGCCCTGAATCACCGGCGGCTTCATCGGAACCAGCTTCAACTTAAAGCCAAAATCCCGGCCAATGCCGCGCAGGTCCTCTTCCTGCCTGGTGATGCGCACCTGCCAGTTGCCATTCCAGATCACTCCGCTCTTCGCGTCCACTCCGGCGATGCCCGGTCCCGAGCGATTGAGCCGCTCTTCGTGGTAGAAATGCTGCCCGCCGATGTCGCTTACAGCCAGGTGCGCCATCCATAAGTCATCGACATACCAGGGATCGGGATTCGTGGCGCGCGAAACTCCCTGCCGGAAGAATGTCAGCTCGAAACCGAAGCGGCGCCCGTCCCGTGTCCGCACGTTTCCGGTGTAATACCACCACTCCGTCTGATACTGCTCGTGATTGAAGTAATCGCGCGGAAATTGAAACTTGTAACCCGGCAAGGCCAGCTTGTACTCCTGCGCCGATGCAGCCACAACACCCAGGAGCAGCCATCCCATCCATCGGCTCTTCCACCTACTCCTCATGGATCACCTCGATGGGATGCGTCCTCACGGCGAGACGCGCCGGATAGAGTCCGGCCAGAACCGTCGCCAGATACACAACGGCCATCGCGGGCAGCAGCACCTCAATGGGCCAGTGAAATTGAATCGTCCATCCGAACGATTGCTTGTTGATTACGTACACGAGCACGAGCGACAGCACAATCCCAAGCGCCAGCCCGATGGCGCTTGCCAGCAGGCCGATGAGCCCGGCTTCAACCAGAATGAGCCGGCGGATCTGCCGCCCCGTTGCTCCCAGGAAGCGCAACACCCCAAATTCGCGCCGGCGGTCGATCACGATCGAAGCCAGCGATCCCGCAATTCCCCCCACCGCGACGAGAATCGCAATCGCCTCCAAGGCGTAGGTAATCGCGAATGTCTGATCGAAGACGCGAATGCCGCGGCGCCGCAGCTCACGATTGGAGAAAACCAGAACATCGCTGTTCCCAATCGCCTTTTGAATGGCGATCCGCGATTGCTCCAGGTTGGCGCCGGGCCTAAGATAAACCGCCAGGTTGCTCGGCGCCGGATCGGGCAGATAACGCAGCAGGGTATTCCAGTCAAGAAGGATCAGGCCTGCCTGGTCTCCGTAGTCGTAGAAGACGCCGAGGACGCGGAACGTTGCCTTCTGCTCGCCCAACGGCAGCGTGATGCTCATTCCAGTCTTTACGT
>JAKABE010000301.1 GCA_021801945.1 Acidobacteriota bacterium | reverse complement strand
ACGGGTGCGCCGGGAAGCCCATGGGTGTGGTCACTGCCCTTTTTCCTTACCTTTGTGGGCGGGATGTTTGCCGACGCCTACGAGTCGCGGCGCGGACGCCTGGCGCTGTACGCCGCCGGCGCAATCGTCGTACTGCAAGCTGTGCTTTGCCTCGCGAGCTTGCCAGGGATGGTGTAAAGGCGCAGCAATCAGCCTGAGCCGATTGCTGGAAGCGCCTGACCGCAAGCCGCCCACCAGGCATCGAAGGCCGCCAGCGCACGCTCGCATTGGATGCGATGACGCTCCTGCTTGTCGCGGACCTTCCGGCGCAGCTCTTCCTCGATCGGCTCCAAAAGATCGAAGGTGATGTTGGCCGGCTGGAAGTTCTTCGCATCCGCGTGGGTAATGTAGTGCACCAGCGAGCCCAGGGCCGTGGCGCGGGGGACGGGCGCAAGCTCCTGGCCGTGCGCCAGAGCCGCCGCGTAGATTCCCGCCAGCATCCCGGTGGCAATGGACTCGGTGTAGCCTTCGACTCCGCAGAGCTGGCCGGCGAAGAAGAGGGATTGACCCGGCAGAGAGCGCAATCCCATGTCCTTCGGTGCGTTCACTTCGCGGTCTCGCTCAGGATGACAGGCGATTGGTTGATTTTGGTTCGCATCGCGCCTGAACCGGAGGAATTCTTCCAGCAGAACGGGAGCGCAGATGTAGGTGTTGCGGTGAATCTGGCCGTAGCGCAGAAAGCGCGCGTTTTCGAGGCCAGGAATCAGGCGCAGAATGCGCGCCTGCTCGCCAAACTTGAGGTGATTCTGGAAGCCGACGAGGTTGTGGCTGGAGGCGCGAAGATTCTCCTTGCGCAGTTGCACCACGGCCCAGGGAGTTTTGCCGGTGCGCGGGTCGCGCAGACCCACCGGCTTCATGGGCCCGAAGCGCAGCGTGTCCCGGCCGCGGCGAGCCAGGACTTCGATGGGTAGGCAGCCTTCAAAATAATCGAGCTTTTCCCAATCCCTGGCTTCGGCGGGCTCTGCGGCCACCAGCGCATCGTAGAAGCGGTCGTATTCGGCGCGGTCCATGGGGCAGTTGATGTAGTCGGCCGTGCCCTTGTCCCAGCGCGCGGCAAAGTAGACGCGGCTCATGTCGATGGTCTCGGCATCCACAATGGGGGAGATGGAATCGTAAAAGGCCAGATGGCCGGAGCCGGTGAGCCGCTCAATCTCGCGGCTGAGGGCATCGGAGGTCAGCGGGCCGGTGGCCACGATGGTGGCGGCAAGGTCCGCAGCGGGCGGGTCAAGGCGCGTTACTTCTTCCCGGATCACATGGATCAGAGGTTGGGCGGCAATGGACTCGGAGATCCGCCGCGAGAACTCCACGCGATCGACGGCCAGGGCGTGGCCCGCCGGTACTGCGCACTCATCCGCAATCTCCAAAAGAGCTGAACCTCCTCGCCGCATCTCCTGCTTCAAAAGCCATGGAGCGGTATTGACCGACTCGCTCTTGAGCGAGTTGGAGCAGACCAGTTCGCCGAAGTCGGTGGTCTGGTGGGCGGGCGTAAGCCGCGGCTTGCCGTCCACTACGGCGCGCATCTCGTAGAGATCTACCTGGCAGCCCAGCCGCGCCGCGGTCAGGGCGGCCTCGGGGCCGGCCAGACCGCCGCCAATCACGCGAATCTTCACAGCGCGGCCTCCTCCGGGTTTTGATCGGCGGGCGGGTCTTCGCTCGCCAGACGGGCGAGCGCCTCACCCTCCAATCGCACATTGCGCCACTCGTCCAGAAAATCGGCGCCCATGGCGCGATAGAACTCGATGGCCGGCGCGTTCCAGTCCAGGACCTCCCACTGCATGCGCCGGCAACCCTGCTCGACGGCGATGGCGGCCACGCGCCGAAGCAGGGCCTTGCCAATGCCCAGGCCACGGAACTCTGGCTGGACAAAGAGGTCTTCCAAATAGATACCGGGCCGGCCCAGCCAGGTGGAGTAGTTGGAGAAAAAGAAGGCAAAACCAGCCGGACGGCCATCCTGCTCGGCAATCAGGCAATGGTAAAAGGGGTTGGGACCGAAACCATCGTGCAGCAGGCTCTCCTCGGTCGCTGTCACCGCATCGGGCGCGCGCTCGAAGGCGGCCAAGGCACGAATAAAGGCAAGGATCTGCCCCACGTCGGCCGCCGTTGCCATGCGAATCGTGGTTGTCATGCATTGATTTTAGAGTCGGGTGCAGCTCTTGCAGTACGGCGTCGCGGACCCGATACAATGAACCTGTCATTATGCAGGACGAAACTAGCGCGGCACGCCGTGCAACTTGAAACCTTGTTGAACCGTCATGTTGATAGACACATATGTGTCGTAGGCGTGCAGTGTGTCTGGCACTCACTGAGTGCCCTCTTGTCGCGGAAGCTGGGTAGGATTTAACTTTGGGTTTGGATTCGGCACACGGCAAGACGGGTTCTGCGTGCGGCGCCAGGCTGGCTGTGAAGAGACGAGTCAGGTAACAGACGCGCAGCGGCGCCAACAAACGCGCGGAACGCTTTATCGCCGGGAAGCCTGCACTGGAGACGTGCCAGTGGCGGGCCGGGTTTTAGCAGCATCTATGATTTTTCGAGCCCGCGGGCAGTTTCGTTCGCGCCGCTCTCAAGGAGAAGAAGATGAAACGCAACTTTCCACTTTGGCTGGGATTGCTGGCATTCACCCTCATCCCGGCGCTTGCGCAACAGCCGGCTGCAAACATGGGCAAGATTCACGGCCAGGTGATCAATCCAACCGGTGAGCCACAGACGGCCGGCACGGTAGGAGTCTCTACCAATGGCGGTCATTCCTTTAAATACGTTTTTCCCGTCTCCGCGAACGGCGAGTTTTCCGGTGAGGTGGCTCCCGGCACCTATGCGCTGATCTACCGCGCACCCGATACGCCTGAGGGACAAATGGTCGATGAAATCAAGGGCGTCAAAGTGGCGGCAGGCGCGGATGTAGAGCAGAACATCGACATGACGCGGGCGGCATACCTGGCCAAGATGACACCGGAACAGAGAAAGCAACTGGAGGACCTCAAGAAGAAGAATTCCGAGGCTATGAAGGCAAATCAGGTCATCAAGCTGCTGAATACGGACCTGAAGGTGGTGAATCAGGATCAGGCTGATATCGATGGCGCGGAAGCGGAGGCGACCAAGAGTTTGGGTTCAGGCGCTACTAAGGCGCAGATTGCCACCAAGGCAGAGCAAATCAAGACCGCCAAGTACAACGAGATCGTCAACCTCATGACCAAGGACACGGGCATTCGGGAAGATGAGCCCATCCTGTGGGTAAAGCTGGGCTACGCGCAAGCCGGATTGCAAAAGTGGGACGATGCGATCACCAGCTATCAGAAGGCGATCTCTCTAGAGAGCGCTTCCAAGAGCCCACAGGCAAGCGTTCTCGGCGTTGCGAACGCCGGACTGGGTGAGGTTTACGCACGTACCGGCAAGGTTGCTCAGGCGAACGCAGCCTATGACGCCTCTGCCAAGGCCGACCCCTCCAGAGCGGCCCTCGAACTGCGCAATGAAGCGATCATCTTCTTCCAGCAAGGGAACGCGGACGCGCAGGTGGCGGCAGCCGAGGATGCCCTGAAAGTCAGCCCCAACGATCCGATTCTCTACTACCTCAAAGGCCAGGGCTTGGTTCAAAAGGCCACCATCGATCCCACCACGCACAAGATTGTTCTGCCTCCTGGGTGCGCCGACGCCTACCGCAAGTATCTGCAACTGGCGCCGAACGGCCAGTTTGCCTCCGAGGTAACCGGCATTTTGCAGCAAGCGGGAGAGAAGATCAACTCTTCCTACCACAGGTAGGCCAGGGTTGCCTTGATTGCGGAGGGGCGTCCGTCAAGACGGACGCCCTTTGTCTTTCCGCATTCTGGCGGCCTTGCTTTCCCAAATGTGCGCTGAAGAGTCTTCTTCACGCAACCTTCTACAATCCAATCCATGAGTTCCAGTCTCCAGAGCTACGAGCAAGCCGCCGCAGAGATTGCTCAATATGCTGCGCGGCTGAGCCTGCGCAAGCCCGCCGCTGAGTTAGTTGAGCTTGACCAGGCTCCCGGCCGGGTGCTGGCGCGGCGAATGCGGGCCGACCGCGATCAGCCGCCCTTTGCCCGCTCGGCGCGTGATGGTTATGCCTGCCGGGCGCGCGAGGCCTCGGCTCATTTGCTCCTGCCCGTAGCCGGCTCGACCCGCGCCGGCGAGGCGCCGGGCGGCCCGCTGCCCAAGGGCGCTGCCTGGGAGATCATGACCGGAGCCGCGGTTCCGCGAGGCGCCGACGCCGTCGTGATGCTGGAACATGTGGAGGCCACCGGCGCGGAGATTAAGCTGCTTAGGCAGCGCACCGTCAAGAAGGGAGAAAATATCGTCGCGCAGGGCGCACAAGCGCGCAAGGGCGATGTGCTGCTGGCGGCGGGAACCGCAATCGCCGCCCAGCAGGTGGCGCTGGCCGCGGCCTGCGGTTACGCCACACTGGATGTCTTCGTCCGGCCTCGCGTGGCCATTCTTCCCACTGGCGATGAGGTTGTGCCGGTTGAGTCCGTTCCCGCAGCCGGCCAGATTCGCAACTCCAACGGCCCCATGCTGGCTGCGATGGTGGCGGCGGCGGGCGGCGAACCCTGGCTTTTGCCTGCCGCCGCAGACAATGCCCGGGCCCTCGACGCCGCGCTTACCCGCGCGGACGGGGCCGACCTGCTGCTCATCACGGGCGGCGTCTCGGCAGGCAAGTTCGACCTGGTCGAGCCGGCGCTGGCCCGCGCTGGAGCTCGCTTTCATTTCACCGGCGCGCGCATCCAGCCCGGC